>CAIQNQ010000125.1 GCA_903873165.1 uncultured Methylococcaceae bacterium
ATGACTTTAGTGCAAATTGCCATGGGCACCCAAGTCAGAGAGGCGGTCGACTTTATTGCTAAAACCAACATAGATCGACAATATTGGCGGGATGATTTTCCGATTATCTTTTACATCCACCGCTCATTTTCATCGATTATTTTATTTACAAATCTTTGGTTGGCTTGGAAAATAAAACAAGCCGTGGCATCATCAAGCTTATTATTTAAAACTGGAATCGTGCAGATAATTTTAGTGGTGATTGCCATATTAGCAGGCATTAGTTTAGATAGGCTCGGCGTACCCGCCATCGTGCAACCGATTCATCTATTAATGGCTAACCTTATCTTTGGGGCGCAGTTCTTTTTGTTTAGTTGCTTGAGATATGTGGAAAGAAAGCCAAAGGAACTCGATAAACCAGCCAGTTAATAGCTCTACTTAAAATGATTCTAATCAACTTAACGACAGTCATTAGAGTAATGTCTTCTAAAAAAGGAGTCAACGATGATGTTTGAGCTTAGATAGCCTTGGAATATGCAGTAACGACGCCTAATATAGCAACACCTTGACTTAAATTAGCAATTTCCGCGCTTACCTTAACAATTACATCGGCTAAACATCCAATATTCGCTGCTGTTACTACCAAAACAGCAGAGCTTATTAGCAAACCAAGCGGTGTCACTCTAATAACACCGGCGATTATTATCAACTTAGGCGGTGTTTCTTGAGAAACCGCTCCTAGGTCTCCTCAATTCGACTTAAAAACTCCTAATTCCCCTCCTGATTTAGTTAAAACAGGCGGGGGTATTGCTTAACTAGCCGCGACTATAGTTATAACTCCGGCTGTTATTGCTATAACAGCCGAGAACCGTGCAATTTCAGCCGGAATTATGATCGCCAAGCCTTCAGTCAGTACCAAACAGTTATAGCAATTGAAAAAAGCAGTGTTAGATCAAATACAAGAGGAAGTATGGTGATGGCACATAACCATTTCAATCAATACACTTTTGGCAATCGGATTATAAAAAATTGCTGAGCTTCATGGATAATCACGAAAAATTTAAAAAATATATTAAGATTATAAGCTAGGAATTTTACTAAAACTCTTTTTAAAATAAATTCCCTTAACTTTCATCGAAGGTCAATAAAGCGGCAGCTTGAGAAGGTGAAATGTCAAAAATAGTATGCAGACGGGTTAACTCTATAAGTGATTGAACTATAGAGCTAGTTACTATCACTAAACGCCCTTCTCTTAATTGCATACCTTTATAGGCTGATATAAGCACTGCACAAGCACTTGAATCGATAAATGTAACTTTTTCCATATCAATAACTAGTTTCCCTTCGCCTTCTTCAATGATAGATTTTAAACGATCGCGAACATCCGAAAAATTTGCCATTGCAAAACGACCTGTTAATTCAACGACATCAATATCGCCGTGTTTTTTTTCATTTAAGATCATTACGATTCCCTGCTTATAGTATAAGTTTTAAGCTAAAAAAATTATTATATTAACTAATCTAGCTTAAAAATATTTAATTAAAGTTAATACGTTACTGTGTGAATTGACCACAATCTGTTCAGAATATTCATTCTGACCGTTTTCTTTATACATCCTATCTCTTTTAATAAATTCTTCAACTTTATAATAATAATCATCACAACAGGCATTGATAATCCACCACCCCCTGCCACTTTCGGCTTCAAAATTTGGCAATTTCGGTGGTGGCAAAGCCGACATTGATAAACCATAATCAGTTATATCAATACGTATACGATTATCTTCACGCTTCCATTGCACAACAATATCATGCCCTTCGTGGTTGTGATAAGCATGCAAAATAACATTATTAAGAGCCTCGACTACTGCTCGCTGAACATCATTCGCAAAGGATTCACTGCCTGTTTCATACAAACAAAGTACTTGAATTGCCTCTCCCAGAGGTGATACACAATCAACCGAGCTGGTAATTTTCAATGTAACCGGATTAACCGTTTGAGTATTTGAAAGAACCACTTAAATCACCCATGGTTTATAATATAATATCAAGTATTCTACCTTAAAATATAAAAATTAAAAGGTAAAACGATTTAATGAGTCCAAGCTTTACTTGAAATAAGTGCTTGAATAGATAAAAATAAATAACGCAAATTAGTTCTACGATTAACCTGAGTAGCATAAACAGAATCACTCATTAATATCTCTTCTTCGGAAGCGCCCGCAGGGACATTTAATTGGGTTGGACCAAATAAGCCTGAAGGTGCTTGATCGGCAAGTCTTTCCCATTCTTCTAGGCGTTTTTTTGCAACTTCAAGACTAACTGGTAAAGAACCCATCAAATTAAGATCACCATTAACAACTGCAAATACTCGGGGTAAATAACGCAGTACAGGTGGGGTCACGTTCAATTCAACTGCAGAGAACTCAGTTCGTTCTGGAACCCCAAAATCATTTAAGACAATTTTATTACCGCGTAAACGCTTTACCAGAAAAGGCTTTGAAGGATTTTGTGTTAAAACCAAACCTAAAGCTAAAAACCAAAAGGGTAAACTGAGTGTCAACAAAAACAAACCTGCAGTGCGATTAAAAAATGGTCCTAAGCCCGTATTAAAATAGGTGGTTGTTAAATCCGCAAGTAAAAAGGTATCGCTAATTTTAAGAATTGATCCATTATCAACACGAATTAGATCATTACCTCGAACAATTGCGTTACGCAATTCAATTAATTCACCCACATAAGTATGAGGCAAGATAACCGAGGACTCTATAGTAGCTCGTTTATCAATAATCACGTGATCACCAATAACCACCTCTCCAATCAACTCTACAGAAGGATGAATGTGGCAATTTGAACCTATTAAAGCAATACCTTGTTTTATGTTTTGTGGATATACCTCGGTATTACGACCTTGAGTCAAACCCAACGCTGTTTCACGCCCTGGAATCAATAATGTGTCAAGTCGTCTAGCAGCTGCATCAAGATTGGCCTGATGAAATGCCGCCAGTGAATCAATTCTTGACACATGACCAACCACGTCAACGGCTGTTTTGGCCAATGAAATTGAATTATTCCAATTTAAAGTATCGAAATCAAGATCAGCGGCATTTCGGCATAGCAACATATAAGCATTTTCTCCACCATATAATGCTTGAACACAAGGGGCTGCAAGCAATTCTGCCTGTTCGATAAAATCTTTAACTGAACCGCTGCGAATAACATCCCCTCGTAACATTAAAAAAGGAAATGCCAAAGGGATTTGCAATTTTAAAAATTCTTGCAGGGTTGATTCTTCACCACGACTAGTACTGTAAGTTAAGGTCAAACCCCATCGCATACCGTCACCCAATTTAAGTTTAACCTGATCGGCAAACGGAGAAAGGATAATATGGACTTTTTTGATACCTACATCTACTAAAGCTTCTAGGGTATGTTCAAGAATCAATTTACCCGCTAACGGCAATAGAGCCACACAGGTTTGATCAGTTAAAGGTAATAATTCTTGACCTTCACGGTCTGCGAAAATAATAACATCCATCAATAAGCTCCACGACTTAGTATTACTGCCGGTATAGTTCGGAGTAACAATTTAATATCCAGCAACAAAGAATGCGAATGTATGTATTCAACATCCATCTGTACTTGTTGCGGAAAGGGTATAGTTGAACGTCCTGACACTTGCCAGATACAGGTAATACCCGGTAAAGCACCAAGACGCTGGCGGTCTTGTAACGAGTATTGGTTTACTTCGGAAGGTAAAGCGGGACGGGGGCCAACCAATGACATTTCTCCCTTTATCACATTCCATAATTGCGGTAATTCATCAATGGATGCCTTACGAATAAAACGCCCAATGGGAATGATGCGAGGATCATTTTTCATTTTAAAAAGAACGCCACCATCCATTTCATTTTGAGCCATCATTGCTTTTAATCGTACATCGGCGTCTGGGTACATCGAACGGAACTTCCACATTGTAAACAACTTACCCCACTGACCCACCCGGGTTTGTTTATAAAAAACGGGCCCAGGTGAATCGTTATATATCAATATCATAATAACTACAAATAACGGTATCAATACGATCAATAAAATAACGGACGCGATTATATCAATAATTCGTTTAACGAGAAAAGTACCTCGAATCACAAAAAACCATGACAACCGTTTTAATTGTAAGCGTAAATATACCCGTTTATTAAAAAAATTTACCTGACTGAAACGATTTAACAATTCATCTTGTAATTCGTAAATCAAATCATCATAGGCATCAGTGGGTTTAAAACTCTCTTTAATGCGTTGCTGCCTTTGTAACCATACCCGATAAAGAAATAAAGGATTGCCAATGATATAACGTTTCCACATCCGACCAGGTTCTTGTAATAAACGCCAAGACCATTCCATACCGATTTCACGCACCCAAACAGGTGCTCTCTTTATACGACCCGAATAAAAATCAAACAACCCCCCTATACCCAAACAGACAGTGGGATTTAATTGTTCACGGTTACGAGCCAACCACAACTCTTGTTTAGGCGCACCTAAACCTACAAAGAGAATATCAGCAACCGAATTATTTATAGTTTCAATGACATCAGCTTCTTGTTCACTGTCAAAAAAACCATCATGCACACCAGCAATAAGTAACTCTGGATATCGCTCCTGCATTGCCTTAGCTGCCAAATCGGCAACGCCCGGCATTCCACCCAACAAAAATAAACGGTGACCGTTTTGAGCCGCTCGTTCACATAACCGTGGAAACATATCCGTGCCATTAATATTTGACAATAATGATTCATTAAGCATTCGACAGCCAACGTTAACCCCAATACCATCAGGCAAAACTCTATCAGCTGCTTGTAAAACTTCCAGATAGGCTGAGTTCGTATAAGCGATATTTAGACAATCAGGATTAACATAAGCCAATAAGGACTTTTTTTTATTTATAACACGTTGTTCTACCCAGTCTAAGGCTTCAGTCATTGTCGTATTAACAATATCGACCCCCCAAAAATGTAGGATGAGCGGAGTCTTTCTGTGTGTATTTCCACCCAAAATCGAGCCTACAATTCCTCGTAAACTAACACCTACATGTTCTTTTACGGTCGAACTATAATAAAATTCATGATCCGTCACCAATTCATCATCGTAAGCTAAACCCACTTTCTTTCTTAACGTATAAGCAGATACAACCCCAGGCCTAACACCAAACCTGAATAGAGCCTGAGCTGACAATTTTGACAATTCTTCAGGTAGGATTGCTCGAGGCCCAGCCCAAGCATAATCCCCTCGCAATACATTAAATAAAATGGCTAAATCTTGACCCATTTGGGAGCCAGCGAAGCTTAAACGTTCAAACTCTTCTTGAAAATAACCTAGATGTTTTTGCCGTTTGAAAACCAACCCTGTTTGGATATAAGCCAGTAAAGCACGGAGAAATAATAAAGGAAATAAAACTAATATTAATAACAGACTAGTTGTTATATCAAATACTCGCGGTAAAGCAGACAGAGTATCGTAAATAAAAAGCTGAAATAACCTGATAGGCGTCGGCTTTGGAGTCTGGCCTAAAGGGCCAGGTATAGATTCGATAGATTTAGTCATTTCTATTTAATTTAATTTTTAGAGAGAACGCGATTTAATTTGTGCGGGCACACCCACAGCCAGCGAATTACTCGGAACATCTTGTAATACCACTGCATTGGCACCAATAACGGCATCATCTCCAATCCGAATAGGCCCTAACAGCTTAGCGCCAACACCAATATCAACACGATTACCAATCACCGGTGCTCCAGCCATACCCGTCCGTTTCAAACCAATCGTTACACCGTTACGGATAATAACATCATCACCAATTACTGCGTCACCACTAATAATAATACCACCAAAATGTTCGATAATTAATCGATGTCCAACCTGCGTTTCACAGGGAAGTTCAATGCCCGTTAAAATCTGTGACAGTATCTTCAGGGCTTTGTACACGAAAGAAAATGGTAACCGTAAAAAACGCTGTTTAATTGTGTATCGCCACTGTCCAAATCGATATACCCACATAACCCATAAACCTTGTCGTGTTATATCTCCGTCGTAGGTATGCCAGTCTTCACGAATATTCTCAAACATCGAAATCACCAAGGTTGTTTAGGAGAATTAAGCCCGCCCTGAGTAGCTTGCCACGCTTGCTCCCAGAGTTGAACTATGCGTCTGGACTCGGCTGCTTTCTCCGGATTACGGACTTTATTTCGCCAAGTGCGTAAACCATGCCAAGCTTGTTCTATTACTTTTGCTAAACGAGCATAAAGCAAACCATGCCATTTTCGATAATACAATAACTGACTTTGCATACGCCAAAGTGTTAACTGTTTACCAGAACTTGAAAATGCCAATTGATCAACTGTTTCTGAAGAAGCACCACCCACATGGGTAATAACAATATCCGGCCAGTAATAAACCTTAAAATTCGATTGATTGATACGGCGACACAAATCAACTTCTTCGTAATAAAGAAAAAAACGTGGATCAAATAAGCTTATTTGATCCACAATACTTCTACGTATGATTGCGAAAGCACCTGGAACCCAGTCAACTGGCGTTGCTGTTAATGGATCAGCCCAAGATCGATCAAAACGTCCAAAAAAACGGGATGCTGGATAGCGATAGGCCAAACCTGATAGGGTTAAAATATCATTTAATAAAGTAGGGAATAATCGAGCTGAAGGTTGCCAACCACCTTCCGTGTCTTGCAAGAGTCCACCTCCCATTCCTGCATCGACATTAGCTTCCATGTGTTTCAATGCTCGCTCCAAAGTATCAGACGGCAATTGCGCATCGGGGTTAAGTAACACTAAGTATTGGCCTTGCGCTAATGTTAACGCCTTATTATTAGCATTACCAAAACCTAAATTTGACTCACTGACAATTAACTTAACCTCAGGATATTCGTCACGTATGATCGAAACTGAATCATCGCGGGAAGCATTATCAACCACTATCACTTCATATTTGCCAGTCAATGTTTGCGCTCTCAGACTATCAAGACATGATCGCAATAGAGATGAACTGTTATAAGTGACTATAAAAACCGATAAATCTATCATTAATTCTCCCTATCTGTGCGTTGCCACGCGGCATTATGCCGACTATTTGCCCATAGCTGGGGTATTAAAATTAATTTCCACAACACATAAGTGGGTACAGTTGCTATTACCTTTAATTCTTTTAAGCCCCCGCCACCCAAAAAAATCGCTATCAATACATGTAGAAAAACCAATAACAATGCTGCGCCTGCGTACCATTGCAAAATCGTTAGGGGAATCAGCAAGGTTAAAACCAATATAACCACATGAAAAGATAAAGGTAATAACAATAACTCAAACAAAGGTTCAACCAAATTCCATTTGCCAGTCATTACTGCTCTTAATAAACCTGGCACATGATCAATAATCAGTCGAAATCGACCACCTTCCCATCGGGTTCGCTGTGATGCGGCGTTTACATCCTGATTAGGTGATTCAGAATAAACACAAACGGTATCGAGAAAATGTACTTTAAATCCCGCAGCAACCAAACGCAAATGGTATTCCATATCCTCTGCAATTGAACCTGCTTCATAAGGCACGGCTTGAAGCACCTTTCGACTTAAAGCAAAACCATTACCTAGAATACCCACAGAAACATTTAAGTTTTCGCGGCCTAACAAGCGTAATTCATTAAAAGCTAACCAGGCAATAAAATTAAGTCTGGCTCGACGCGACTGATCTGGGTTAGCGATTCTATAACGACATTGAACTGCTTCAATGCCTTGCGCAAAAGCATATTGAAATTCACTAATCAATTCTTCATCAATACGGCTGTCTGCGTCAAGCACTAAATAACCATCATACTGATCAGCCAATAAAATTTTGAATGCATAATCAAGTGCGTAACCTTTACCTCGCTTAACCTCATCTTGACGCACTAAAACTCGGGCACCTGCTTTTGTTGCCCTTTCTGCAGTATCATCATGACAATTATCTGCGATGACCACTAAATCACACGCACTGGTTTTATTTAAGCTAAGCTGTAAATTTTCGATACATGCCGCAATACCTTCTGCTTCGTTGTGCGCAGGAATAACAATAACCAATTTTGGCAAAGCCGTCGCATTAATCGAACGATTTTTAATTAAACTTTTTTTGGGGGAAATAGCAGCAAGCGTTAAGGTTAGTAATTCAAGCGTACCAGGCAAGGTTAAACCCAGTATCAATAAATGCACCAACACAAAAACTAAAAACAATAAATCATTAATCATAATTAATGTAATCCTTTATTCATAAATCAGCCAAGCGCTGAACGAACTTTTCAAAAAGATAGCGAGTATTTTTAGTTAAATCATAGTCTGACAATACCTTTGATCTACCAGCTTGGCCAATTTGTTTTCTTAATAAAGGATCGTTAACCAACTTTGCGATCGCTTCAACCAATCCATCTCTATCCGATGCAGCCACCAACAGACCATCTTCACCCGATTGAATCAGCTCAGGAACACCAGTAATAGCTGTGGTTATACAGGGAATTTCCATGGCCATGGCTTCCATCAAAACAACCGGCAAACCTTCGGCAAAACTAGGTAACACAAAAACATCAGCTGCTTGATAATAAGCTATTATATGATTTTGATCTACTGGTCCGGTAAAAATAACCTGCTCACTGATACCCAAAGTTTCAGCATAATGAATCAGGCTTTGCTGATCAGGCCCCATACCCACTAATGTAAGGGAAACTGATATGCCTTGTAGATTTAATTCTGCTATGGCCTCCAATAAAATTGCCTGACCTTTAGCTGACGTTAAACGTCCCACACAGAGCAATTTACATTCCCTGGTTTTCTCGGTTTTAACATGAGGAATAAAGCGTTGTGGATCAACGCCTAAGCGGCACACATCAAATTTAGTCCACGCGCTAACTGGAGATAGTTTCATCACTTGACTTCGAGCATAATGACTTATGCAAAAAATAAAATCAGCAGCCAAAATCTTCTCTGGCAGATTATAACCTGCCGCATCATAGAATTCGTCAGGGCCATGCACAGTAAATGAGAAACTGTAACCAAAAACCTCTTTAACCAACAACCCAACCATAGCTGCAGGCGTTGCGAAATGCACATGTAAATGCGTTATCTGCTGTGAACGCATCCACTGTCCTAATAACAATGCCTCAATCAAATAAAAAACATTAAAAAGTAAACGTTTAATATCAAAGCCAGCTAATTTAACTGCTTTTTTAAATCCTTTAACTAAGCCTATTGGCTTAAAAAACAAGGTTTTTACCAAAGCAATTCCAGCTTTTAAAATACCCTGAGACTTAACATAAAATGTATGTTCGGCCTCTTCTTTTTCCAAAGGCGTTAGTTGATCAATCTGTCGATCGGGTAGATTAATTGAAGCAACAACAATTGATAAATCAAACTCACGAAGTTGCTGAACTTCTCGTAAGATAAAGGTGTGTGAATAAGCCGGATACTGACTGACTAAATAAGCTAAACGATGTTGCTTCATGCTTTTGATCCCAATAACTCTTTATAAAATACCAATGCATCTGCAATTTTTGTATCCCAACTATAAGCCGTTTCAACCCTGCGACGACCTTCTTGGCCTCGGGACTTCCACAACTCAGGTTGTTGCCATACACTTTCAAGTTGTTCAATTAACCCTTTAATTACATCAGTTTTTCCTGTTGCTGGTAATTTAGCACCAACCCCTTCATCAACAATTTCTGCGGGGCCACCAAAATCGATAGCAATAACGGGCCTCCCAACAGCCATTGCCTCAAGTAATACCGCACCGCCCGATTCTCGTACAGATGGCAAGCAAAATACATGCGCTTGTTGCATAATAGGAGCAACTTCATTTAGTGGTAAATTACCTGTAAACAGTATTTTATCAACTATATTATATTCTTTAACTAAACGTTCCAAGTAAGCTCTCTCTGGACCTTCTCCTACTATGGTTAGGTATACAGGGAAATCAAGGCATTTTAAAGCTTCCAGTAACATGGCAATGCCTTTAAATGGCAGTAATCGCCCAACAAAAACAACTTGCAAAGGATTGGTGATAGTCGGCTCTTGTGGCCATGGAGACGATTTAAACAAGCTCAAATCAACACCATTTTCTAACATAAATCGGCACTTAGATTGGTAACGCAATGGGATACTGTTTAATGTAAAACGAGTCGCTGTCAATATTAGGGATGCATTACGAGTAGAACCGATTAAATAATCTACTAAGCGACCAACGTTACGTAATGGATACAGCCACTTAGATTCGGCTTTCATTATTTCTGGAAATGTAGTCGGTGAAGCAATACCGCCGTTCCATGGCCCTAAAACTAACGGAATACCCAGTTTATACAAACTTGTTGCCGCCATAGGAGACACAGGAGTCACGGCATGCACAACATCCCAAACTTTACCTGCTTTCAATAAGCGTTGGCAATGGCGAGTAGCAATCCAGTCATATACATAAAAATCAAGTGAAGCAATTAAGAACTTTGGATGTTCACTACGTGGAAAGCAACGCGATGCAAAACGATATAGAGGTCCTGCAAACCATTCGGTATCAATAAAAATAATGTTTGAATCGTCTTCTGAAATACCGACTGCTTCCAAAGATGTTCTATTTCGCACATGGGTCAATAAAGTTACCTGACAAAGCGTGCTTAAACGCTGATACCATTCCCAACCAATTTGAGAGACTGAACCCATACCTACGCCACATTGGTACGCAGAGAGTAATACGCGGATTTCGTGATTGTTAGCCATAGATTAAATAGTCAATTGTAAATAGTTTTAAAAACGTATACGACGAAAAGAATTTATTAACAAATTTATCACCACTAACTTGACGACTTTATAAAATACAATATTATATGAATTTAATAAAGTGACAAAAAACTTAATTATGTTGGTGTTAACATGCCCATCATAATCATTTTCATTTCCAAACTCAAATAAATAGGTAATTTATTTATTATATGAATATTACTCCTCTCAAACAAAAACTTCTGCGTGTTATATCACGATCACATAAGACGGTTCAAGATTAGAGTGCAGAGAGACATGTAGTGTTCTAATAAAACGGACATTACACCCCACTACGATTACTGTTCGTTAGATAGTTCCTGCTAGTCACGAAGCAAATTAAATTAATTTAATTGTGCGAAAAATTGAAGTATGATAACAAATCATAACGTTTAGCTACCTAAAATTACTTTAATAAGTCCAATGCAAATATGAACAAATTTAATTCTGCTTATCTTGATTTCGTCAGACTATTTGCTGCATTAATTGTCTTTGTCGGGCATTTAAATTATGAATACTTGGTTGGCTCTATTTTAGGTGTTACTCATTTGCCTGGATTTGGTCCAGATGCAGTCATGGTTTTTTTTGTGTTATCGGGTTTTATTATTTCTGATGTTGTCAAGAAGCGCGAATCAGCGTTAACGGAGTATATTTCAGCCAGAATATCTAGACTATTCTCTATTGCTTGGCCTGCTTTATTAATTACATTAATTTGTGATCAAATAGGACAAGCTATAAATCCTGATTATTATCATAGTGCTTGGTGGTTTAATAATTCACATTTTATTCCAAGACTTGGAGTTAATCTATTACTTTTAAATCAGTTGTGGTTTTTAGATGTGGATGCTTTTTCAAATGGCCCATTTTGGTCTTTGGGGTATGAGGCACTGTTTTATGCGATTTTCGTAGCTGTCGGATTTAATATAAAACATCGAAAGTCGACGCTTACGTTTTTGTGCCTAATTGCTGGACCCAAAATTTTAATTCTTTTTCCAATATGGCTCAGTGGATACTATTTATACAACTATGTAACCAAAATACAACTCTCACTTTTTACATCCATAATGTTATTTTTGCTTTCAATAATATTATACATCACCTATAAATCTTATTGTGATGAAGGCTTAATGTCGTCATATTTCACTAATCTAGTATTTGAAAAACAAAATAAATTTATCAATAGCCTAGGTCACTCTAGATGTTTCCTAGATTTTTATTTTTTAAGTTCTTTGATTATTTTAAATTTTTTAGCTACTTACAATATTTTTAAACTAATTAGTGATGATCGTATGCCAAAGATGGTATATAAACTGAATAGAACTATTGCTTTAGGTACCTTTGCAATTTACGCAGTGCATTACCCAATCGTTCATTGTATCGCAGCAATATCTGATTTCTATAAAATATCTCATACTTTTCAATCTAATACGATGATGTTTTTAATTCCATTAATCGTATCGGTTTTTGTCACTTATTATGGTAATAAGATTAGAATACCCATGGTTAAAATCATAAAACATCTAATAAATTCGATTTGGGCACGCATGACATGAAAGATCCTCATTTAATGATTACTCCCTCTGTTCCTGCGTGGAAATCGGATAATGCACTGATCTTTGACCGAAAATTTTATGATGGTATGTTACTCTACTCTCAAAAATGGCCCGGAAAGTTAAGCTGTGTTATCTCATTAAGCACGACAAAACTCCCTGAATTTGGCACAGTCACTATAAATCCCAATAGTCTTCCTTTTAAATGCATCACTTTAGAAGAACATCTAATAATAACAGCGCAGCATTTACAGGACGCATCAATTGTACTGGCTTCAGGGGATGCCGATAATCAACTGCATTTAAGTAAATTATGCAAGCAAAAAAACATAAAGTGCGTCTACATTATTGAATACATACCTGAAACTAGGTATCAAATAGCCGCTTTAAGCACCTCAAATACAATTGTAAAACTGAGAAGATTTTTTTATATCTGGGAAAAAGAAAGAAAAAGACTAGCCTCCTTTAAACTCTGCGATGGTCTTCAATCAAACGGCACACCTGCCTATAATGAGTACAACTTTGTTGGTAATAATTTATTATATTTCGATACTCGGGTTTTTGAAAATCAGATCATTGACGATGAGAATTTACAGCAACGACTTGATTACCTGTCTGAAAACAAACCATTACGCATTGCATTTTCTGGACGTTTAATCAAAATAAAGGGAGCAGACCATCTTGTTGAACTTGCACTTAAACTAAAGCAGAACAACACTCCCTTCCAATTAACAATATATGGTGCTGGTGAACTTTCAAGTGAAATGAAAGCCTATATTTTAAAACATAAGCTCGAAAATTATGTCTCCATGCCAGGATCTGTTGACTTTTACAAAACACTTATTCCTGAACTTAAACAAACTGTTGATCTATTTGTATGCTTGCATCGACAAAGTGATCCTTCCTGTACCTATTTAGAAACCCTATCCTGCGGTATACCTATTGTGGGTTATAAAAACAGAGCGTTTGCCGGAATACTAGATAATTGTGATATTGGCTGGGGAGTTCCCTTAAATAATATTGATGAGGTTTGCCGTATTATCACCTATTTGCACAATAACAGATCAGAGTTACTTGATAAATCAAACAATAGTGCAGCTTATGCACGGCTACATGATTTTGAGTCTACTTTTCAAAGAAGAATTGATCAAGTTTATGATATTTACAAGGAAATCCCTAATAAAATTGAAACCTAAGTCAAGGTAACTCGCAATAAATAAAATAGTTCAATAGAACACAAGTTGTTAAAAAAATAGGAAAGCAACAACTACAACTATTGCCTGTAAAATCGGCTAAAGCTAATTTACTCCAAAAATCAATATTAATCTCCTCAATATATAAAACTTTATACCTATAAGATCACCAACCAGAATCATAATATGTAACAATATGTAACTATCTATATCGCAATGTAACATACTAATTTTATTACACTTATGTAACGCTGATGTAATAAAAACAATGTATAATAATTCCAGACATTAAAAATACAGCAGTATCTTTGGAGACAATTGACTGTGAAAATTATAGATTAAAATCCATTTATGTTTCACATTAGTAAAGTTTGGTATTAAACGCATATATAAAGATCAGCGAAGTTAATTAGCTAATAATTACCTCATGAAAACGCCGTTGAAATTATTCAATAATGCAGTACCACTTTGACAAAACCAACTGAAAAGGTGGATGTATTTGGATGCAGTGCCAGAAGTCAGATAATTTAAATTTGTGTAAGTTTATTGCACAACCCGATAAAAACTTACTTTAGTCGAGCATACCGAAATGAACAATAAATATTCAGTTAAATTAGTATTAATCGCACTTTTTTCATTTTTTGTTACATCCAATACAACTAATGCTGCAACACCCACAGTATCAATTTCATCAGACTCCACAATGATAACAGCAGGTGCTACCACTTCATTTACATGGACATCAACGGATGCCAACTCCTGCGTTGCTTCTTCTGGTTGGGCGGGAAATCAGCCATTATCAGGCACTTTTGTAACTCCACCTTTATCTTTTCCTACCCTTTATAAACTCACATGTTCTGGGTCAGGCGGGAGTACAACTCAATCAGTGAACATCAATGTCACCCCATTAACGAGTAATGTAGGATCAAAAATAGGTATCAACCTAAGCTTCATTAACGCTTCGAGTAATAGGGATTTAACATTTATCGATGTTACGAAGATAGCACGCGGATTTGCTTCGCTGAAAGCACCATGGGATCCTATTAATTACCCAGTCCCAACGGATGCGAATGGTTGGCCAACTTCAGATTTTGGTATATATTTCATAACCAGTGCTGGTGACCCGTTAAATCGACCTTTAAGCTCTACATTCCCCAGTATGTTTGGCACTTATAAACTTAGTTTTACTGGTCAGGCTACAGTGAATGGCTATAACTGCTGTCAAGTTCAGAACAAAGCCTATAACGCAGCGACCAACACCACAACTGCTGATATTGTTGTTAGACCTACAGATCCTTATGTCGCTCTTACATTTAGCAATACCAACAACGGCATTCAAAACCTACAGTTGTTAAGGCCAGGTTATCCTATCGGAACAACCCAAGTTTTTACTACGGAGTTTTTAAATGCAATCGCGCCTTTCAGCACATTACGCTTTATGGAGCCGTTGCAAACCAATATAAATCATGGCTCAACATGGAGTGCAAGAAAGCTTAAAACTGATCCTACCCAAAGTGACGCTAGAGGTATCGCGTGGGAATATGTGATAGATATTGCGAATGCGACTAACAAAGACATTTGGATTAATATTCCTGATCAAATTGATCTTAATGATTCAACGACTAATAATTATGTTATCCAACTTGCCACTTTAATTAAAGGATCATTGAACAATGGCATCCATGTTTATATTGAATACGGTAATGAAACCTGGCTAGATACTTCGCTAAATAACCCCAATATCACTGCAGCTGTGGCCGATGTTACTTCAGGAACCGACACCACTCTTAATTTTGACAATACCAACAATCAGTGGTATTGGAGCTATCGAAGGGCGGCACATCAAACTTTAAAAATCAGCCAGTTATTTGCTCAGATCTTTGGGCCAGCCGCAATCAATACTATAATTAGACCCGTTTATATGTCTCAATATGCCGCTCCCTTTGTAATGGAAGACATATTACACTATTTAAATACAAATTTTGGCGCGCCCAATAATTATCTATATGGGATAGGTGGTGCTCCGTACTTTTTACCACAAACTAGTTTTACTGATACAACTAGTTTATTAAGTACATTGCAAGTCAATCTTAATAAATTAAACCTTAGTGCTGCTCCGCTTCCTGCCTATAACGGTGGTTTTGTTTGGAACGGAATTAGTCAAAAAAGTTTAGCTGATTATTATGGCCTAAAAACCCTGATGTATGGAGGCGGACCCGACCTAAGAAATCGACCAGAAAGAGTCGTTATTGAACAGACTGCAGCCACACCTGAAATGGCAACGATGATTAAATCTGAACTGACTAATTTTTTAAGCTGCAATACTGATTTATTTGTTTACTACAAGTTATCAGCTCCAGAGGGTAACACATCATTCGGGATTTATGAAGATGTGGCTTTACCAACAGAAAAAAGTAAGATGTTTATTGACCTAGCCGCTGCACCCCTTACCAATTTACCCACTTGCAGTGGATCTGTAAATGCAACTCAACAACCCGTTACCATTGTAGCCACCCCACCTACCATTGTAGCCACCCCGCCACCTCCGACTTTGTCGATAAGTACTAAGACAGCATTAATCGATAATGGCGCTACCACTTCATTAACATGGACATCAACTAATGCTGGTTCCTGCGTTGCTTCATCAGGTTGGTCAGGAAATCAGCCAGTATCAGGCACTTTTGTAACACCACCATTATATACTGCAACTCTCTTCACATTAGCATGTACTGGAGCAAATGGAACAACAACACAGTCTGTAACAATTGGAGTGACACCTCCCCCTCCCCCTATAGTTTCGATAAGTGCCGCTCCATCTTCAATCGATAATGGCGATACTACTTCCTTAACATGGACATCAAATTTTGCAAGCTCCTGCGTTGCTTCATCTGGTTGGTCAGGTAATCAACCACTATCAGGCACTTTTGTAACTCCGCCTTTATCTTTTCCTACCCTTTATAAACTCACTTGTACTGGGCTTGGCGGTAGTACAACGCAATCAGTTAACATCAATGTGACCCCGTTAACAGGCACCGCAGGATCAAAATTAGGTATTAATCTAAGCTGGGTTAATGATTGGGGTAATCGGGATTTAACCTTTGTTGACGTGATGAAAATAGCTCGGGGCTTTGCTACGGTAGCTGTGCCTTGGGATCCCACCAAATACCCGGCTCCCACGGATGCTAACGGTTGGCCGACTACAGATTTTGGCGTGGTTTTTTTAAGCAATGCGTCAGACCCACTGAATCGTCCACTGAATGCTACTTTCCCCAGCATGTTTGGCACCTATAAACTAAGTTTTACTGGCCAAGCTACCGTCAGGGGCTATAACTGCTGTCAGGTTAATAACAAAGTTTATAATGCGGCAACTAACACCACAACGGCTGATATTGTAGTTGGGCCTGCAGATACTTCTATGACACTAACATTCACCAATACTAACAATGGCGTTCAAAATCTACAACTGTTTAGACCTGGTTATCCTATTGATACCACTCAGGTATTTACCACAGAATTTTTAAATGCCATTGCACCTTTTAGTACTTTGCGCTTTCTGGAACCACTCCTAACCAACAATAATCATGGCTCAAAATGGGATGCAAGAAAGCTTAAATCCGATCCCACTCAAAATGATCTGAGGGGTATTGCCTGGGAATATGTTATCGATTTAGCTAATGCGACTAACAAGGATATTTGGATAACTATTCCTGATCAAATTGATCTTAATGACCCAACGTCTAATAATTATATTACTCAGCTAGCCACTTTAATTAAAGGCTCTTTGCACGATGGTATCCATGTCTATGTTGAATATAGCAATGAAACATGGAATGGGGGGTTCACACAAAGTTGGACCAATATAGCGGCAGCAATTGCGGATGTTAATTCTGGAACTGACACTACCCTAAATTACGATAATTTCAACAATCAATGGTATTGGGGCTTTCGAAGAGCGGCACATCAAACATTAAAAGTTAGTCAATTATTTGCAGAGGTTTTTGGTCCTGCCGCCATCAATACGACCATTAGACCGGTTTATATGTCTCAATATGTCCAACCCATCATCATGGAAGATATCTTAAGATATCTAAAGACGAATTTTGGCGCGCCCAATAAATATCTATATGGTATAGGGGGAGCGCCTTATTACGCAACAGCACAAACTAGTTTTACAGATGCCAGTAGTTTATTAAGCGCATTGCAAATTGGTCTTAACCAAATAACCCCAGGTGCTGCACCTCTTCCTGCCTATAATGGCGATCTTGTTTATACAGGCATTACCAACAAAAATATAGCTAATTATTATGGTCTAAAAACCCTAATGTATGAGGGTGGCCCAGATTTGAGTAACCAGCCGAATAAAGCCCTTAGTGAACAGACTGCAGCCACACCAGAAATGGCAAATATGATTAAATCTGAATTGACTCGCTTTTTAAGCTGCGACAATGATTTATTTGTTTACTACAAATTATCAGCTCCAGCGGGTGACGCACCTTGGGGCATTTATGAGGATGTAGCTTTACCAACAGAAAAGAGCAAGATGTTTAATGACTTAGCTACAACGCCACTAGCCAATTTTACCACTTGTAATTAGACGGGTAATTTAACAATTACTCTCTATTTTAAATCGATAAATTAATATTTTTTACTACATTAAAAGACTCCACCTACCCTACATTTGCTAAACAAAATGTAGGGTAGGTGTATCAACACCCGCCTTACTTCCCCTTCTTATCTAGCTTAAGAATTATTTCTTAAGTTAATTTATATGCACTTCTCCTGTGATTACAAAACATTTTTATATTATGATGTAGTAAAAATGTATAATGAACGAAAGGTTTGAAAAATAGCTTTAACTAACGAAATGTTATAAATTAATAAACTACCCTTACAATCTGATTTAATAATTAATGCATAAACTTTTATAATTAGTTACAAATACGCTATAACAATAAATAATTAAACTTTTTATGACTGAAAAATTTAGAATAAAAATTTATAGAGTTTTATTAAAAATTAAATTATCCAAGCTTTATTTTAGAAGCTTTATAGTACGCAAAATTGGTATATTAATACCATTTAACAAATTGAGTACAGCAAAGCGGATATTATTTATTAGTGAGTCTAATCCGATTTCAAAAAATCAGATATTTCCGTTTTTCTTTTATAACCAAGCATTATCAAAAAAAGCGATAGCTCTACGTGAGCTACCCATAGAACGATTTAAATCAAATAAACACTCTTATAATGACCAAATAGATATCGTTTTCTTACAAACCTGGTTTGATTATACAAGTGATGAAATGAATAAATTGGTTCTCTCAATTAAACAAAAATGGCCACAAGCAAAGTTAGTTTATGCCGATTGGTTTGCACACACTGATTTACGCTATGCAAAGGTTTTGGATAGGTCTATCGTAGCCTATTATAAAAAAACCATCATAAAAGATTTTAATCAATACTATAAACCTACCAATAAACATACATTTATTTCAAATTACTATAGTCGCTTATTAAATTTGCCTGATGAAGTTGGTTATTTTGAAGTTCCTGATAATTTTCAAAAAAATATATTTGTTGGCTCAAGCTTTGCTTTTGCTGACTATATAATGATTAGGTTTTTTCAGCCATTTCCTGACCATAAAAATCGTTCCATTGATATACATCTCCGAATTGCTGTTTCAGGATCCCCTTGGTATCAAGAAATGCGCCAACAATGTTTTTATCGAGTGAAAAATTGTAATTCAAGAAATATATTAGTTAGTGAGGATAGGATTTCAAGAAATTCTTTCATAAATGAACTGCTCAACTCCAAAATTTGTTTTAGCCCTTTTGGCTATGGTGAAGTCTGCTGGAGAGATTTTGAAGCAATTTGCACTGGAAGCTTACTATTCAAGCAAGATATGTCCCACACAATCTCCAATCCAGATATATTTATACCTTATGTGACTTACATACCCTTGGCCTGGGACTTAAGTGATTTTGATGAGAAGCTGGACTATTACCTTAACAACCCTACTGAACGAATTAAAATTACTCGAAACGCTTTTGAACGAGTACGTAATTATTTTATAAATAATGAATTTTTAACTGATGTGCGTCCACTCTTGGAAAGATTGAACTTATAACTTTTAGAAACTCATTAAATCAATTGTTAACACTATTGATTTAATTACCTTATATTCAAATATTCACCAGACTTATTCAATATTTTTTGACGCCAGAATACTCATGTTTTATAATGTTATTTCAATTCTAATGAGTTTTTTTAAAAACTAAAGCTAAAAAGGCTTAAATATTCCTAAAATAATATACAGTTATACTCTAGACTAGTTCCTTATGTTAGAACACTCTTAAAGATGGCTTGCAACGCGCCATTTAATAAATGAAATCACGCCCATATCATCAGCTACATAGAGGTAAAAATGGAAAATAAAACTGAATTCACAATAGATTACCTCAATCAAATTGTTTCGATTGATCAACTAAATAAAATCGCTGAAGAAAATTCAGAAAAATATAAAAATGCTCAACCATTCCCCCATATTTATTTTGATAATTTTTTTCCTAAAGATTTTCTACTAAAAGTTGCTGAAGAGTTTCCTGAATCTAATTCTGAAACTTGGCAAAAGTTTGATGCTGCGGCTGAGAAAAAACTAGCATCAAAAAGTGACGCTAATATTGGACCCTACGCTAAAGCTTTGATTGGGGTTATGAATTCTGGGATATTTATCGAATTCATTGAAAAATTATCTGGAATAAGTGGGTTAATACCTGATCCACACTTGACTGGCGGCGGATTACATCAAATTATGCCGGGTGGAAAATTATCCTTGCATGTTGATTTTAACAAATATAAACGTAAGAACTTAGAAAGGAGGCTTAATATTCTTGTTTATCTAAATGATAATTGGGAGGATTCTTACGGTGGTTATTTGGAATTATGGGATAAAGATGTCACCAAAGCAGAAGTCAAAATACTGCCAATTTTAAATCGGATGGCGTTATTTTCAACATCAGAAACCTCTTGGCACGGACATCCTGACCCCCTTACATGCCCTGCTAACCGTTCTAGAAGATCGGTTGCTCTTTATTATTATACAGTTGGTCGTCCTGAAGAAGAACAAGCAGACGAACACACTACTGTATTTAAAGAACGGCCCGGTGAAAATTTAGCCGAATCCAAAATAGACAAACAAAAGCTAAAAAATATTGTCAAAGATTTTATCCCTCCTATATTAATTAAATTAATTAAAGGGCGTAAATAAGATAATCCAAGAGACAACTTAAACATGTACCAATTTCATGGCACTAGCCATTTTGGTACATATTTTCGAATCAACCAAACTACGGGCATAAAAACTATCATAATCGTAGTTACATATATAATTGCATACAGATTTATCAAAAGTGGGTCAGTTGGAAAGTAGCCAATTTTATAGATAACTTTTATGTCAATAAAAAACAAACATAAACCATTTAATCCAAGATATATCAACGTATTTTTAGCTATAAAATTTAGAAAATAACCTTCATATTCTAAGAAGCGTGCCCCAAAAATAATAAAGCTAATTCCAATTAAAGCTGTCATGACAAATAATAAATAATTACCATGTGAAGATGCATTCATTAGTACTATCTTGTGCAAATCAGAAAAAGGACCATTATTCAAGTTATATGTATAAAACAAAAGCACCCCTGATATGACAGCATAAAATCCATCGAGCAATCGATATGATGGTTTAAACAAAAAACCCTTAGCTAAGTACCCTAAAAGATAAAAACCACCCGCAGTAAAAGACTCATTAATAAACCAGAAGTTTTTTGGCAAACCTGTTTTAATAGTTATTAATTCTGCATAATTCGCTAATAACCAACCAATTGCAAAGAATATTGGAATAACAAATACCATTTTACGTTTACTTGTAAAAGAATAGAACCTTGATATTAAAACAATAATTATCTCTAATGTAAATAAACATACAAGAAACCAGGTTACCCAGTTAAGCTCAGGTTGTCCCAGTAAGTATGCTTTAACCTTTAAAAGAACGGCTGAAACGGTAAACTTATCTAAAAACAAAAACCAAGGTATGGCAATTAAGCCAAAGAAAACAGTTGGCAAGATTCGAGTTTTGAATTTATTTAATACAATTAACCCCAAAGGTCGACTATCAAATTTCAAAAACACACCGGACAAGAAAAAAAACAGGGGGACATGAAAAGAATAAATTAACTTTAACTCAGGAAATATTAAGACTGAACCAGTATAGTAAAGTTTTTCAATAAAGTGACCGTAAAAAACCAAGTACATACCTATTGCTTTTGTTGTATCAAGATAAGCGATTCTTTGCATTCTTAGTCCCTATTAAATTTCTTGTTAACAAATTTTGGAAAAAGTTTAATAAAACTCAAAATAAAGCCACACTTTTTAATAACGGTTTTATATTTTTATTTACCACATTCCAGCAATGGGTGAACCAAAACCTAATAATATTCGCCCATAAAGCAGAGTACCTAATAATCCAGCAAAAAAGATAGTTATATAGATATCTTGACGTATACTTGACAAGCCTTCACGAAAAACACCAAATGCGATAGCAAAATAATACGGTACATCATTCAAAGCGACCGCAATAATCGCTCCTGGTATCCCAAAATAGGAAAAACCTAGAGGAATTGCTATTAAATTGTAAAGAAATCGCAAAAAGTGCCCAACTGTTGCATAACTAAGTTTTCCAATAGCATTCAGTGCCTGATCCATTGTTTGCGATAACACATTGGACCAAACCCCAGTTGCCAGTAATGGTAGCATCCAAGCAGCCTGAGCGTAACGCTTATCATAAAGAAATAAAATCAATATATCTCCAAAAGAAGCCAAGATTGCAAGACCAAATGCTAATAGCATCAAAAAACGTTTTCGAGTGTGTAATAATTGATCACGAAATTGAGGACGTGGCATATTTACCAAACGTGATAAAGTTGGAAAAACTATTTTTCCGCTTAATGCACCAACCATTTGCCTAGGCACATCCGATAAGGTTAACGCAATGGCATAAATACCCAACAGCTCAAGTGAAAATATTTTCCCCAAAATCATGCGATCAGCTTGTCCGGCTAAAAAGCAGAGTGCTGTAGATATAAATACCCACTTACCAAAGTAAATGAGTTCCCTAATCGCTGCTTTATCCCAACATAAACGATTATGTTGACCCGGTATTAGGAAATGAGTCCAGATTGTGTGTACCAGTTGAGAAAAAAATGTTCCTGCGACTAAAGCCCAAATAGAGGGACTCACCCATGCCCAAGAAATCATAATGGCTATACAGACTAATTGTGTAGCCAATTCCATAAAAAAAAGTTTTTTTACGGCCATTTGTCGATAGCTTACAAACAGTCCAGTAGAACTAAAACCAGAAATAATTGAATTAACAGCAATAACAGGAATTAACCAAGTCAATTCAGGTGTTTTATAAAATTGCGCAACAGGATAAGCAATGACTATTGCCACTATACAAATCCCAACCCCTCTGATTATTTGTAAAGTCCACGCAGAGTTAAGAAAATCAGGATCATCGCGCTTAGTTCGAATAATGCTAGTGCCAACACCAATATCTGAAAACAAACCTAATCCCATGATTATGACGTTAACCATGGACATCAATCCAAACAAGTCAGGAAACAGTAATCTAGTTAAAATCAGATTACTTCCAAATCTAAGTGCTTGGCTCAAGCCATAATTTACAATGGTCCATAAGGCGCCTGTGGTAGCCACCTTTTTTAGTTCAGATAATTCATGATCACTAGTTGTTTGATTTGTTGTTTGGCCGTTGGTCATTAACTTTTTTGGTTTCAAGGTTACAATTTATAAACAATTTAACGCCTTTTTTATTCTTAATTTTCAATATCTAGCACAGCATCAAAAATCAAACCTAAGCCATTAATTAAAGCACTTTTCGAAATTTAAATTTACGAGAATCAATTTCAACTTTACTTTTACTACCACCCACATCCCCATCCCAGTTACTAGTTCGCAAATAAGCATCTGATAAACCGGTAATTATAAAAAATAATGTGCTACTTTGATATTGCATGGAAACAGTAATATCAGCAATGAAAAACATTAGATAAATTGCCGCTAAACTATAAGCTAACGAACTCCCTCTGGGTTCAGAAATTGGTTGAGCCATGCCATGACTTATTAAACGCCCCATCATGCCAAAGATAATGCCCAACAATAAAATGATAGCCACAAAGCCATGATTTAAAAATACCAGCAAAAAATGATTGTCGATTGATTCAAATTGAGGATCTTCTGGCCATTGCATCAAACCCCAGCCCCACCAGAACTTTTCTGTTGCAACATCCATATAGGTAGTAATCAGCTCATAGCGATAGCAAGCCGTTTCTTGATTATCATCATGGGCATTATAACGACCTACTGAAGCATAGTCTATAAACACACCCATCAAAGGAATTCCGAGACCAACAAATACCGTTATAACTGCCGTCATAGCCAAAGCAGGCTTTTTAGATCGACCAATAATTGCAATACCCGCTGCCACAATTCCTGCCAACCACTGGCCTTTTCCTAAGGTTGAGAGTACACCACCCAACATCATCAACGTAATAAGTTGTGCTGGTGTAACCCACGGCAACCACTGTAACTGTTTTATTTTATGAGGCCAGGCATCCGACCATTGTAGCCAACGTTGTAAGCGATAACCAACAGCCATAACGATGCCAGCTATTAAACAATGTCCATAAGGACCCGATGCCCTTGCTAAACCAAAGCGAAACGTTGTCATCCAACCTTGGCCTTGTCCAGGAAAAAATCGGCTAAAGAGCATTTGCCATAAATTAGCCGACATTTTATTTTCGTATAAATTCATCACAAATACGAAACACAAACACAACACTATGCTTTTAGCGAAGTCGTAGCGCAAATTAAATGGCTCAATAAGGCTTTTGGCAAATAGATAAGGAAACAACACAGAGGTTAATTGATTGAACATTAAATTTTGCGCATCGGAATATCCAGATGCCCTAAATTCAGAAAATGACACAGCAAACGCATAAAATCCCACCACTAAATCAGTGTAACTAAAGCGATAACCTGGTGTACCCTTCATTAAAAATACTGCAAATAAAGCCACTGACGCAGCTTGACTACAGTTAGGATCAGGAAGGCCAGGTGTAACTGCGTAAAAATAATCTGGCAATAGCATTAATATGGGAATATAACCCCAAATAAAAGCTTTTGATACCGATTGCTTTTGAGCGACGTGATATACCCAAAACCCTGCCAAATATACGATATAAGATAGCATAAATTTATGCGTTAATAACGCGTGCAGGTATACCTACCGCCACAGCACCCGCAGGTATGTTTTTTGTGACCACTGCATTTGCACCGATAATTGCACCTTCGCCTATAGTAACTCCGCCTAGAATAGTGACACCTCTACCAATCCAAGCATTACGTTTTATTACAATCGGTTTACCTTGATGACCCGTGTATCGCACAGAACTACCTACTATCGCCCGATGATTAGCATCTCGAATACTTGAATATTCACCGACCATAACGCCTGCTTCCAAAATAATCTCAGAATAAGCCACTAAATGAACACCACGAGACAAAACCACCTCATCACCAATGTCAATAACGCCGTTTTCTTGTGTTTCAAAATAAAGATCTCGGTAAAAAAAAAGATTCTTACCAAGATTGATTCTTCGAGTACCGTGTATTTCAGGGGTACTCAGCACCACAACCGAAACATCAAGCGTACCGTTCAGTGCACTTTTTAATCGTGCACTGGCCCATAATCTACCTATAGCATCCAATGGGTTGATCAATTTGATGATTGGTTGTAAAGCAGAAACCAATATCTTTTTAACTAGATAGCTCATTTATACTCAATTAGTCCTTGTTGCTGATTTTTGAAACGATAATACCAATAACTTATCTGTCCACAAGCAATAGGAATTTGCTGGAAATGAGAATGCAGACCATATAGCAATAACGTAACTGACGAGCTATTTTTCCAGCGGGCTTTATAAGCTGTACGAAGAATCAAAAAAGAATATCCAAATAGTAAACCCAGAAAAGGCAGAATATCATAGCTCATTAAACTTAAAACACTTGCGCTTAATAACAATAGTAACAAAACAATTGCATGCGCGGCGTTACGATAACAGTCGTTGATCCAAAGTGGAAATGCTGTTTTTTTCATGCGCTGAGAGACTTCTGCATAAGCATGACCAGCACGCACAGCTCGCTTCCAATAGGCTTTAAATTGAGTCATAGCCATATCATGACGGGTCATCGGTTGATCAATATGCAAAATAATCTTACCTTGCGCTCGAATTCTTTGACATAATTCTGGCTCTTCGCCGGCGATTAAATCCTCACTAAAACCTCCAACTTCTTCCAGAATATCTCGACACATCAACGCATCACCACCACAAAACTCGGAAACACCGACCGGATAAATCCAGTCTAAATCCAATACTCTGTTATACAAAGAGTGTTCAGGAAAAGTTTCGCGACGATGCCCCCATACCACAGCAATATCTGGCGAACTAATGGACTTAAGTGCAACACTTAAAAAATCTGGATGCAATAACGTATCACCATCTAAAAATAGAACATATAAGCCCGTTGACGCACGCCAGCCGGCATTGCGCCCAATAGCCGCTGAAGGCCTCTGTGGCTTTACACGCAAAACCTTTGCACCTAATCCTTCGGCGAGTTCTGGACTGCCATCTTTAGAATCAGAATCAACATAAATTAACTCTAAATCTCCACCAAAGTTATTAACTGCTTTTATAGATCTTAAACACCCAGCTAAACGCTGACCTTCATTACGTCCAATGACTATTACTGATACTAACGGTCTAGTCATAACTTCATCACCGGATTAAATGCACTTGGGCAATCCTTCAACCGAACAGGTTTTAAATAACACTCACTCATATTAGATTGCAACTTATAACTCATTATTATCATAGTGAAAATATAAAATTAATAATGTGAATTTAATAATTATTATTTTTTATTAAAAAGACCAGCTATTAACTTACCAACTTTTTTATACCCTAACAGATTAGACTTTATAATAAATACATAATCATTAATTCCCTTAAAAACCTGTAATCGCGTTACTACAAAACTGACGATATCTGGCCCTATACGCTCTAACAATTTCGCGGCTTGTTTCAATTCATTCAATGTGGTTTGTTGTGCTGCCACTAATAAAAGCGTAATATCACTAAGACCAATAAAAAACTCTGTATCAGCTGCACACAAAATAGGAGCTGCATCCAAAATCACTACTGGGTAAGCTTGAGAAATCCTCTGTAAGACCAAACTCAAATCTTGATGACCAGACAACAAACCTACATCATGAACTCCAATTGAAATACGTTCAGGGTACATATCATCAGCCGGACTCACCACCTGAGACAATAACAGCTTAGGATCAAGTGCTAGATTTAACAAGCCCAACGAAGTGTGACCACTCAAATATCGCTGATCTGGTTTTATCAAATTGACTTCAACCAATATAGCTCGTTTATGCATAATTTTGTAATCCATGGCTAAATTAAAAGCCAACGAAGTCACTCCGCTCTCATGATTAACAGATGTCATTAAAATCAGAGTACTCGATCTCCCAGACCTATCATGCTCTCGATCGATTGCCAAAGCCATCCGTCGGGTTTTATCAATGTTAATTTTTGTAAAATTATTTTCATTATCTACCTCCATTAAAGATGACAATGGCTTATAACCCAGTAATTTTTCTACTTGACCTTCTGTTCTAATGGAACGATTAAATAAACCAATCACAATCGGTACTACAAGCCCTAATACCAGAGCTAATACTAACACAATAATTACTGGCTTTTTCCGTCCGCCCGCTGTTGGGAATTGTGGTGGTCTTGCCATGCTTTCAAAGCGAATTAAACCCGGAGCTTTCGATTCTAATTCAAGAAAACCGATCCGGTCTTCTATTCGATTTAATTGTTCATAAATATTTTTCAGATCTCGATTCAAAGCTACGCCATCACCATAATGTGTTGAAAACCATAGTGCATTCTTTTTTTGAGCAGTAACTTGAGCCAACAAATCTTGTTCAATCTTTCGCGCTAAGACTACCTTAGATCGTCGATCCTCAAGCAGTGAATTTTTGACATCATGAGTTAACTTACCAACTGCTTCATCTACTTCAGCTTCAATTACTTGGATTTGTTTACTTATCTGTTCATAGCCCGGGTGCTTAGAGTCTAAGCCCGAAATCAACTTAAGTAATTCACTACGACGCGCATACATATTAGATTTTAAACTATTCAAGCCCGAATCTTTATAAACGATATCAGCCACAATAGAATTCAGAGCTTTTGAGTCAGGTTTTTTAGGGTCTTCATACAACAGCAACTCAGCTTCAGTCTTCATAAGTTCGCGTTGAGCTTGAGAATAGGCCACCTGACTACTCGCTAATAACTGATCGTACGGATTAGCAGCATTATCAACAAACACAGTAACACTTAATAGCTGGGATAGCGCAGCTAATTCCTTCTTCTTATTATTAACAATCCCATTTAATTTTTCACGTTGATCATATAAAATTTGAATCCTCTCCTTGGATGCATATAACATTTGTTCTACACGTGCATTTTCAATATAAGTTCCTACCACAGTATTAACAATTTCATCCAAACCCTCTGCTCTATCCATTTCTAGTGCTACTGAAATGAGATAAGTCTCACTAATTGGCTTAATAATCAAAGCAGCTTGCAAACGTTCTGCTGCACTGCGATCAGATTCTTTAGGATCTTGCCATAAAATACGTTTACGACCCAACTTATCTAAAGCCAATAATAAAATATCATAACGTCCAATGGTTCCGACTTGTTGGTTACTAAACAGCTTATATTGCTGAGACAAATCCTGCTCTCTATTCTCACTCAAAATATTAGCAATATGAGAAGAGACGTGAATAATTGCCGTTGCAGTATAAATTGATTTCCCTTTTTTCCACGCAATCGGAACACCCACTAAAATAATCACCAAAAATAAACACAAACCAATTTTGTAATTTTTTATTAGACTGTTTAGTGGCATAAAAGCACCCACTGCAACCTGCTCGTCAGCTTTAGCAGATAAATTAGATTCATTCATATAGTTAAGGAGCTACCACAGCACCTAGCTGGGTAATACTAAATAATGTGCTGATAGGATTGACCTGCTGAATGATATAACCAAATAAACTGGCTCCATTACGCGGGACAAAAATAATATCACCTTCATTTATAGCAACATTCAGATTTTTATGAGGTGATAAAATTTCTTTTAAATCAATTTTCAGGTTAACATCAGAACTTGGACGTATAAGATGTAACTCATTAAAATTACCATCTCTAGTAATACCTCCAGCTTGTCCCAAGAGATCTATAAAAGACATTTGTGGTGTCAAACTAAATACGCCAGGATGATTAACCGCACCCATTACATAGACCGAT
Source organism: uncultured Methylococcaceae bacterium (assembly GCA_903873165.1). GTDB lineage: Bacteria > Pseudomonadota > Gammaproteobacteria > Methylococcales > Methylomonadaceae > Methylobacter_C. Next base: position 29,085 of record CAIQNQ010000125.1, read on the forward strand.
GTGTCTGTTGAATCTGGGACATAAACCACATCGTTACGTTGCAACGATACATTTAAAGTAGTATCGGTACCACTTAACAAGCGGGCTAAATCAATCCACAAAATCTTATCGTTACGTATAATCGCACATCGGGTCAGCACCTTTTCTTTACCACCCGCTTCAGCCAAGACTGTTAGTAACGTAGGTGGCGTAATAAATTGCATCTCACCAGGCTTATCTACCCTACCGATAATGGTGATTCGATTAGAGTTGTAATTATTAACCCTTACAGTAGTCAAAATATTCACATAATACAATGAAAGTGCTTTATTAATAGCAGTAGCGGCTTCGTCACGAGTCATATTTCGCAACAAAATAGTCCCAACCACAGGCAATGTTATTCTCCCATCAGGGCCAATGCGTTGCGCACCTGATAACTCGGGTCGTCCAAATACTTCAATACTAATATCGTCACCATCATACAAGGTATAATCTTGGGGATTTTTAGTTTGCTCACTAAATGCCTCAACAGCACTAGCTTCAGAAATTCTCTTGGGTTTATCTGGCGTGACAAAGGCTTTTTCTGCGTTCAAAGTTGCACTTGGTACTCCTTCAAATGCACCACATGCTACTAGAGCTAACGATATCAACAATAAAACTACACGAACAACAATAAACTTAAACATGACTCCCTAATTGGCTACTATCATCAATTTTTAGTGTATCACTTTAAAAATGTAAATGCTTACATTATCTTCAAACAAATCGAACGTAATTTAACAACAAAACATAGAGACATTGATGAAAATAAACTATAGTACTTGATATAAATAGTATCCTATTTTAGAATTTTAAACAAATGGCTTCCAATCTTACAACAAAACGTTATTAATAGACTTTTTACAGTCCGTCGCGTACAAACTAAAGAGGGGCACTAGTCAACATGTATATTTACACCTCATTAACAACATCCAATGCCTGACAATACCCTAAACAAAAGCATCTTACGTTTTAAAAAATGGTTAGATTTTGGCTTATTTTTTAGAGATCTAACTTTTATACGAGTGTTGATATTGGGACTAGTGCTAGGATTAGGGTTAACTTATATTGCTCAACAAGCCATCCTTAATAGTGAAACTGTACGTAATCAGCAAGTCTTCAATAATAAGAATAATGCCTTTAAAAAAACTGTTATTCAAAGACGCACTTCATATCAACAAGTTCTTGAAAGTGTTAATGCTCTATTTAGCACCTCAAACAGTGTTACTCGCGAAGAATTTCAATTCTTTGTGTCCCAACTGCATGTGTCAAATTATTACCCAGAAATTCAGGCCATTGGCTTTGCTAAGGTTGTTAATAATCAACAAAAAAAAAATTATACCAAAAATATAAAAAAAACTGCCGAACCGCTTAACACCTTTTTTCCGGATGGAGAACGGGAAGTTTCCGTTCCAATTGAATATATAGAACCTTATACCCATCAAAATACCCCAGTACCCGGATTTGATCTTTTTTCTGACTCCGAGCAACGCTCTACCCTGGAGAAAGCCTGTGATACTGGACTCCCAAACTTAAGCGGAAAAACTAATCTAATACAAGCATCAAATAAGCAAATTGAATCAGTATCAATCTTGTATTACCCCGTCTATCTCAAAGGTAAAAAACATGAAACCCTTGAAGAACGACGTAACAATATTTTCGGTTATACCTTTTTAATATTAGATATTAATAACCAAATGATTGATATATTCAACCTCAATGACTCAACTATTAATTATCAAATTTTTGATGGAGAATCCACCGATCCCGAAGCATTAATCTATGACAATATTTTTAATCAAATTTCATCACAAAAAGTAACCGCATCATTCCAGCGCTCTCAAGTAGTATCTGCAAATGAGCATACTTGGACATTAAAAACTAGTTTACTACCAAACTTTGAGTCAAAAATTAATTTACAAACTGTTAATTTGATTCGAATACTAGGGTCATTAAGTAGTATATTGCTAACATTATTGATATGGCAATTAGGCAGACAAAGCAATCGTGCGCATCTTTTAGCCATTAAAACAGCTATTGCTTCACAAGAAATTGAAGATCAAAAAAAACAAGTACTCATTGAATTACAATACCAAAAATATGCGCTAGACCAACATGCCATCGTTACAATCACGGACACAAAAGGAAAAATAACCTATGTGAATGATAAATTTTGTCAAATAAGTGGCTATACAGAAAAAGAATTAATTGGTAAAAATTATCGAAGATTTAATTCGGGAACCCATTCCCGTGATTTTTTTATAGATATGTATAACACCTTATTGTCAGGGAAAGTATGGCAAGGTGAAATTTGTAATAACTCTAAAAACAAATCATTCTATTGGGTTTTAACCACAATTGTCCCTTTTTTAGATAGTAACAATATCATTACCCAATTTATTGCCATACATACTGATATTACTTTAAGTAAGCAAAATGAACTTCAACTTCGTAAAAATGAACTGCAATTACTCAATATTCTTGATATTAGCCCAATTGCCGTTCATATCACTATAAACAATGAACGGGACGTCGTGTTTTATAATAAGGGCTATCTAAAAATCATTGGCAATATTGAACCACAACTTATCAGACCCGAGCAACTTTATGCTCACCGCGAAGACTATCAACACATTATTGCACAACTGGATGAAGGTCAAAGCGTAATCAATCAGGAGGTGGAATTAATTCGCCCTGCCGACAACGCTTTTGTTTGGTCAATAACTTCACATATTCCTATCCAATATAAGGGTAAAACCGCAATATTAAGCTGGTTTTACGACATGACTTCAATACACCTTGCATCCCAAGAACTTTTAAAAGCAAAAGAATTAGCCGAAGAAGCCGCAAAAATGAAATCACAGTTTCTGGCCAACATGAGCCATGAAATACGGACACCGATGAATGGTGTGTTGGGTATGCTTGATTTATTAAGTGAAACAGAACTAAACTCAACCCAGCGGAGTTGGGTCGGAACAGCACATGTCTCAGCAGAAGCCTTACTAGAAATCATCAATGACATATTGGATCTATCAAAATTGGAAGCAGATCAACTGATCATAGAAAACATTAGCTTTAATATGATTGAACTAGTTGAGGATATTTGTGCTTTGTTAGCCGTTAAAGCTCACCACAAGGGACTTGAATTAAATTGCTTATTACCCTCATTAACTAATTCATTTTGGCAGGGTGACCCGATGCGCATCAGGCAAGTAATCACCAACTTTCTGGGCAACGCAATTAAATTTACTAACCAAGGAGAAGTTTCTATTATTGTAACGCTGTTAAGTGATGGTGAGAATGGACTTCGCTTTGAAGTACGAGATACCGGTATTGGCCTATCAGAAGAAGTACAAACCCGGTTATTTAAATCTTTTTCTCAAGGAGAGAGTTCCACCTCACGCCGCTACGGTGGTACTGGCTTAGGTTTATTTATCAGCAAAAAATTGGTGAGTCGAATGGGTGGTAGAATTGGCGCTGAAAATATTGCTGACACTGGCTCGTGTTTTTGGTTTACAGTACCCTTATTGCAAGTCACAAACACCGAAATACCAAGACAATCAAACGATTTTTCGGGCAAAAATGCACTCATTGTTGATGACAATACTACAAATCGTAAATTCCTTCGACATTACCTAACTAGTTGGGGTTTACGTGTTAATGAATCTGATAATGGTACGAATGCACTGATTGAATTACAAAATTTAACTAGCCAAGGTAATACTGATTGTGACTTAATATTACTGGATACAGATATGCCTGGCATGGATGGTTTAACACTTGCAAAACTATTGTCGCAAATCTCTAATTTGGCTAATATTCCTATAATAATATTATCCGCCAGCAATCAATCAGAACCTATTGAATATCAAAACAGCAATATTGTCTTTCGCTTGCTCAAACCCGTTAGACAACTTGAATTATATAGTGAGATAAGCAATACCCTGAACCCTATTTCGATAATTTCTAAGCTTTCAGCGCACTTAAAAATAGAACCTGAGTTTCAAACTTACAAAGATAAAAAAGTACTTGTTGTAGAAGATAATAAAATTAATCAAAAAGTTATCAGTGCCAAGCTTGCAAAATTTAATATTGCCCCCGAAATAGTAAACGATGGTTTACAAGCACTGACTAAATTACAACAAACTACTTACGATTTGATTTTTATGGATTGTCAAATGCCAGTCATGGATGGATACGTTACCACGAGCGAATTACGTATACTTGAAACCAAACTCGGTAAAGCACATCAACCCGTTATTGCGCTAACAGCCAATGCTTTGGAGGGCGAAAAAGAAAAATGTCTAAGTGCAGGTATGGACGATTATCTAAGCAAACCATTGATTACCGATGAATTAAAAAGAATATTAGCATTTCACTTTAACACCTCATCAGAGGAAACACCACCCACATCAGTAAATCTACCTGTTTTAAATAATGATAGCAATTCAATCCCTATTTGGGACAAGGAAAACACAATAAAACACCTTGAAGATGATACCGACTTACTTTACGAAATGATTGATTTATTCTTAATTGAAGGACCTAAACAACTTCAGATTTTATCAAAACTGCTTGCCAATAAAAACATGTCAGAACTTGCCAACACAGCCCATTTAATTAAAGGAATGGTTGATCATTTTTATGCAATACCCGCAAGGGACTGTGCATATACTCTTGAAAAAACAGCTTCGACTGGTGATTCAAGCAATATTGAAGACATAACCCAAGCACTTATCATTGCTGTCACAGATTTAATCACCCAACTTCAACTCACAAGGACTTAATAAAATGCGTATTCTAATTGTTGAAGACAACCTGATCACTAGTGCGATGCTGAAAAAAAACCTGAATAAATGGGGATACGATACTCTATCAGCAAGGGATATAAATGAAGGATTATTTATTGTTCAAACTAACGAAATTAACCTAGTTATCACGGATTGGCTAATGCCAGGCGGCAATGGAGATGAACTATGTCAGCGAGTACGTGAGTTAAACTTACCTTTCTATATCTATATAATACTGGTTACCTCTCTTGAAAAGGCCGAATACGCAGTACTAGGTATTGATGCAGGTGCTGATGATTTTATTCGAAAACCAATTCAACTAAATGAATTACATGCTCGCATTCGAGCTGGTGAACGTATTTTGAACCTAGAAAAAAATCTCCAGGATAATAATGAGCGTTTAGTTGAAACCAGTAAAAAGTTAATAGTTGCAAACGAAGCCATTAACCGCGATCTGAATATGGCAATGGCTATGCAACGCAGTCTGCTTCCTGATATTAATACTCAACATCAAGGAATTTCCATCGACTGGCTTTATCATCCATCAACACACTTGTCGGGCGACATATTCAACTTCTTTCCTATCGATAGACACCATGTCGGATTTTATATTTTAGATGTAGCAGGACATGGCATTGCTTCAGCAATGCAATCGTTTATGCTCAGCAGATTGCTTTCTGAAACCAACAATAACGATGACTTAAAATTTGCCACATCAAAGATACCTACCCTCCTCCTCGACAAAAAATTAAACTCTGCCTCTACAATCGTAACTCGCCTAAACCAACGCTTTCAGACTGACACGAATAATATTCTATATTTCACAATGATATATGGAATTATTGATACGCTTAATCGCACTATAGAATTGTGCCAGGCTGGGCATCCACATTCCTTGTATTTATCGCAAGATTTACCCGCAAAATTTATTGTTGAAGGTAACGTTCCAGTTGGCATTATTCCTCTTGCAAACTATGAATCAGTGTCATTAAATTATGTTTCAGGAGACCGTATTTTTATATATTCAGATGGAATCACCGAATGTGCATCACAAAGTGGTGAATTATTTGGATCCGAACGCTTACGACAGTTTGTTGATGAAACCCGAGATCTAAATATTAGAGATGTTGTAACACAAATTGATCAGCTCATTAATTCCTGGCATGGTGGAAATCAATTCGAAGATGACATTTCCTTATTAGTTCTAGAGTTCCAAGCGACATAAACGGTTTACAAAGGTGATGGCTACGAATCTTTATGTATACTCAAATAGTTATTTTACAGCTTATCACTATTTGCATTACATTTTTTAAAAACTTAGTCAAATTCAGCCATTCCCAAAATGGGAGCATTTGAGCTGTGCGGTTACCTTATAAGCTTATAATAACCCAAGCGTTGAGCCCAATCTTTAAGAACCCGACTTTTTTCGTACTTATCACGAGTCAATTCTTCAAATGGCAAAGGTACTTGTGATACCAACAACTGCTTCGGCTCAGGCAGATCACCCGCTTTAATTGCATCAGGTATCCACCACTTAGCAATACCACCACCATGAAAACACTTGATAGAACCAAAACGTTCTGCCCGCAATACCGTGCGACCCGACACACCCAAACGTATCAGCAATCGTTTCCACTGCGAGTTGCGCCAACAGTGCCAATGCTCAGAATTAAGATATCCACCACCAATACGCAATGCCAGAGCAGCCCAAACGATTGATTCGACATGCATCGAACGTGGCAGACTGGTACCACCTAACTCACCAACCAACCAGTCCAACCATTCAAGATCAAGATTGTTAGATAATTGTGCTACACCAATATCAGTGTGATGCGCCAAACGAATGCCACAATCATAGGCATGAACTACTACTTCATGCGGTAACAAACAACTTGGCGGCTGATACATCAATAACAAGCCATTAGCGGGAGTCTCTTCAAAACGAAAATAATTTGGAAAATACAAATCTGGATCGAGAATAACTATTTCTTCATCGGGTTCTGCAAACAATAATGGATCCGTAATCTTTCTCCAACAAGGATGACCAAAACGAAAAGCCGCCAGATGAGGGTAAGGTGCTAATAAGCTCAACGCACGCTCATCGGCCTCCGCTTGATCATATACTCGCCAACTATGTCTAGATGGCAATTGCAGTTTTTCCAATGCCTCAGTCAATGCGATTTTATCCGCCACGGCATCAGTTATTAGAGTTAAATCAAAATCGTCTAAACTATGTGCAGCAAGACTTTCGAATGCCTTTTCAGAATAAGGCAACGAACCCGAACCTAGCACGCAATACAATTTTCGGCTCGGTGCTTTATCAATGGATTGACTCATAACTCTCCTCATTCTCCATTCGATCAGATAAAGAAATCACGATGGTTTTGAAATTAAAAAAAACAGTACTAAGTTAATTGTTTCATAATTACTGTAAAATAGCAAGGACAGCATCTTCCAATACTAAACACACTTACTTCTCAGTGCTTCAGTTAGCTTGAAACTACTGGCCTAGTAGTCAATTTCTAGCTTAATGCTTATCCAATTTACTTAACACATCGTCACGAAATGCCCTAGCAATTTGTTTAGTTACTTCAGGAGTGAAATGTCCATCACTAATAAAGTTCCTATAATTTGTACTAGGAGCAATTGTGTGAGTACTGAGATAAGGAATGTTCAATTGTTTAAGCTGGGATTCAAATGCCAAAGCAAGATGGTCTTTATAACCTTTATCCTGAATCAACAATACATAAGGAATCTGGCTTTTGGCCTTTACATCAGCAGCAAAATCAGCGATTAACGCATTAGCAACATCCAATAAGCCATCGGTATTTTTAAAACCGTCTTGTGTCCAGTATTTGGACGTCACATCATAAACGTGTTTTTGACCTATACTCCGTCGCACAAGCCTGCCCAATGAGGAATAATCAAACAAGTCTGAGTCGTATACCCATTTATTATATGTAAAAGAGTTAGTTCTAAGTAATTTCAAATACTCTTCCCACAAAACGGGATTACTCCATAGTGCTGTGCGTAATTCTTCGAGAGAATGGATAACAGGGTCGTGTGCAGACAATTGACCATCTTTTAAAAAATAGACTGGGTAGGTATAGGGTGCGGCCATTTCGAAACTCAGAGTAGATATGGTCGGCCCCATCATATAAGGCAGCGAAGATGCAAGTATGCCAAGCACAACAACATCGGCGTGCTGATGCTTGGCATCAATTTTATAGTAAGCATAGGAATGTGACAAAGTGGCTCCAGGCCCAGCTTTGAGGCGCAACTCGAAACGTGGATCAATTTCATTAAGAGCGTCACATATTTGATTTGAAAATGATTGCCCATAAGCTGCAACCAGAATCTGCGCAGGAGCGGATGCAGTCATAGGAGGTTTACCAGTATCATCTTCCATTATCCAACCTGCATACGCAATTTTGGCGGTAGCCTCCTTATCAACCCCAACCATGCTTCTAATTTTACCTTCCACAGAGCGACCGTAATTAAAAAAGGTTTGCATTTTGCTGGGGAGAACGTTTGGCGAAGTTGGCATCGCAAATAAAATATTTACTGTGACATCTATCAATATCAGCCAGACTAACGACCAAATAACAGCCACAAACACCTTGCGCACAGTGAATTCAGGCGAGGCATTATTTTTAGATTCAGAATTGGAAGTAAATAAATTGCTGACTGTCATTAGACAAACCCATAATGAATACAAATATAAGAGCGGCATATATTCCGCCATGTACGAAAGCCGGAGACCGCGCGTAAAAGTGAATATTCTTACACTTGAACTGACTAACCTCAATGCAAGTTAAGATAAAAACACCTAACAAAGCACTGAGTGGAGGGGTTTTGATATGTAATGCCATATCTGAAAAACCGCCGAATAATATTTGAGTAAAACTTTCTATTTGAGCCAAAGATGTAGCCCTGAACAATAACCAACCGTAACAGACGAAGACGAAAAAAAACGCCATTCTAGGTAAACGATATAACAATCCACCAGCAAACTCTATTGGTTTTCTCCCGACAACAACCCTATGAATGATCAACATTACACCTTGATAACCACCCCAGAGTAAAAAATTCCAAGCGGCGCCATGCCACAAACCACCTAGCACCATAGTCAGTAACAAATTTCTATATACCATGACTTCCGATCCTCGATTCCCTCCCAGTGGAATATATAAATAATCTCGCAACCATGATGATAGACTGATATGCCAGCGCCGCCAAAACTCAGAGGGATTTAAGGAAAAATAAGGTTGATCAAAGTTCTTTAATAATTCAATGCCAAACCACAATGATACGCCACAAGCAATATCAGAATAACCAGAAAAATCACAGTAAATCTGAACAGCAAAAGCCACAGTTGCCGTAACAACATCCATCCAGCTTACATCTCCAGTCGAATTGTAAATAGAAGACACTGAACCCGCGAGTCCATCAGCTATAGCCATTTTTTTTACCAAGCCGAGCAGTATCAGATACCCCCCCTGGCAAATATTTTCAAAGCCGACCTTCCGCTCCCCCAATATCCGTGGCACTAGATGCGAAGCTCGTTCTATTGGGCCTGCTACCAACGGAGGGAAATAAGAAACGAAGAGTGCAAAATCCCTTAACCGCGCAACAGGCTGCATCTTACCCCAATAAACATCACATACGTAACTGAGAGTTTGAAAAGTATAAAAGGAAATACCAATTGGGAGGATGATATCTAAGTGCATGCCTGGAACATCGAATCCTGCATCTTTTAAAAATATCTCGGCTTCAGTAACAAAAAAATTGTAATACTTAAACATAGCCAGCATGCCTAATTGACCAACCAAACTACAGCGCAAGAAGAATATGCGCCTAATTTTTTCTTGCATGTTGGAAATAATAAAAGGATAGGCTATATGAGCTACTCCTACGCCCAAAACCGACAATACCAGCACTTTAAGACCCAAAGGAGTCGGACTAAGTAAGCGTTGCCAGTCGATACTATCAATTAGCATTCCATTTAACTTTACAGCATGCCAATCAGGTACCAGAAAAAACAACGCAAATCCAAGCAAATGGCAAGTGGGGGCGATCCTTTGAGATAACGTCATTCGCCCATTTGCTATCATCAGGCCAGTACTAAAATCTAAGACTGTAGATAATGAAACTAAATATAAGAAGCGTATATCCCATATACCATAGAATATATAACCCGCTAACAATAAAACCCAATTTTGGTAACGTCGACCAGATAGATAATAAAAAAGTAGGACTATCGGTAGGAAAATAGCGAATGCAAGTGAATTAAAAATCATTTTGGGCTGCCAATATTTTTAAATGAGATTCAGTTTATGAGACTTTATTAGTTTGATACTGCCATACTATTATTACCAGATCGCCAAATTAGTTACCCATAAAATAAATTAGTAACCAACCACCTCAGTACAAGGACGATAAATTAAGACTCAAAGCATTGTTGTGACCAATTTCCATCAGTAAAATTTATTGTAAATTTTAATGTAATATTTCGTTGGACTATAATAAACCCGCTAAGTCTTATGACTTGCGGGTTTCTTTTTATTTGGTACCGGCGGCCGGATTTGAACCGGCACAACTTGCGTCACCACCCCCTCAAGATGGCGTGTCTACCAATTCCACCACGTCGGCATATAATTGATAATACTATTTTACAACTTTAATTTCTTCTGCTTTAGGGACTTCGATGCTTTTAATTTCTGCATCATTAGCCGCCTCAACAGGTTTAGCAACTTCTGAAACAGAAGGCAATTCAGGCTGGGCATCTACTTTTTTCTCAGTGCTTATAGATGATTCTGGTGACGTATTTTCACCACTCATCAAATCATACGCAGCACCTTTATGACCATTAATAACTGCAAGTCCTAAACTAGTAATAAAGAACGAAGTTGCTAAAATTGCAGTGGCTTTTGATAAGAATGAAGCAGAACCTTGGGCACCAAAAACAGAACCCGCAGAGCCAGTGCCAAATGCAGCGCCTGCATCCGCTCCTTTACCTTGTTGCATCATCACTAAGCCAATAACCCCTAGGCCTAGCAACACATGAATAACTATAATTACTTGATACATAATTGTTTTATCTACTTAACCGATTTAAAAACACTTAAAAAAGATTCGGCTTCCAATGAAGCACCACCTATTAAACCGCCATCTATATCTGGCTGTGCAAATAAACCTTTTGCATTATCAGGCTTAGCACTACCACCGTATAAAATTTGAACTTTTTCAGCAATTGCTTGATCTTTTGCAGCAATATACTGACGAATATAATGATGAACTTCTTGTGCTTGCTCATCAGTAGCCGTTTTACCTGTACCAATTGCCCATACTGGTTCATACGCTATTACAGCTTTACTAAATGATTCAATACCCGCCAACTCAATAACCGCATCTAATTGCTCATTAATCACAGCAAAAGTCTGATCTTGTTCTCTTTCTTCTAAAGTTTCACCTACACATAAAATAGGTGTGATACCTTGTTCTTGGGCTTGTACGTAACGAGCCGCGACTGAAGCATCTGTGTCGCCATAATAAGATCGTCTTTCAGAGTGACCCACTAAGGCATATTGAGTATTAAACTCTTTAAGCATTAAAGCAGAAACCTCACCGGTATAGGCACCTGATGCTTTATCAGCAATATTTTGTGAGCCTAAACCTAGCGCAGTACCTTGTACTAATTCGCTAATAGCAGGTAAATAAACATACGGCACACAAACTGCGATATCCGCATCTACTGAACCTAAACCTTCGATGATACCTTTTGCAAGTAATTGAGCACTCGCAAGAGTTCCATTCATTTTCCAATTTCCAACAACCAGAGATCGACGCATCAAAATTACTCCTCTATATAATTAAACCGTCTATGATATAGCCTAATGGCATGTATTTCAAGCACCTATTACTTGCTTAACGTCTTCAGATAATTGTTGAGCTAATTTACCCACTAAATCAGCATCTTCACCCTCTACCATTACTCTAATTAAAGGCTCTGTTCCTGAAGCTCTAAGTAAGACTCTGCCTTTATCACCTAATTTTTCTTCAATGGCCTGCACGGCTTTTTGAATCGGCCCATTAAAATCTAAATCTACTTTTTCAACTGTCTTAATATTGATTAAAATTTGTGGATATTTTTGCATACCCGACTTAAGCTCATGCAAACTCATTCCAGAGTCATGCATTTCGGCCATCACCTGGAGCGCCGCAATAATACCATCACCTGTTGTAGTTTTATCTAAACAAATAATATGCCCTGAGTTTTCACCCCCTAAGATACTATTATGCTCACTCATCATTTCCAAAACATAACGATCACCAACATTGGCTCGAAGCATATCAATCCCCAACCTTTTAAGCCCATGCTCCATACCAAGATTAGTCATTAAGGTACCTATTACAGGGCCTTGCATTAAACCCGCATCCAGCCTTGCTTTGGCAATAATGTAGATAATTTCATCACCATCGACAATCTCACCTTTATGGTCTACCATGATCAAGCGATCACCATCCCCATCTAGGGCAATACCAAAATCAGCTTGGTGCTCTAATACCATTGCGGCTAGTTTTGCTGGGCTAGTCGCGCCACACTCGGCATTAATATTAAGCCCATTCGGTTGTGCACCCATGACAATTACCTCGGCACCTACCTCAGTAAACACGGGCGGGGCAATGTGATAAGTCGCGCCATTGGCACAGTCCACTACAATTTTCATCCCACTAAAGTCATAACGGGTTGGAATGCTGGCTTTACAA
>CAIQNQ010000126.1 GCA_903873165.1 uncultured Methylococcaceae bacterium
TCTTCGGAGCTAAAGCAATAACTATCACCGGCATAGTCTAAACCTAATAACTCTAAGGCTAATTTAGGCTGACGCTTAAATAGCCGATAAAACATTGTATCCGTTTTCATGATTAAAAAATCAATTAAGAGTGATATGGCACAGCCACCTTAACACACTCATTTAGATGCGAGTATTATTTACGCTTATGTTCTCAAGCCATATTAGCTATGCAGGCACGCACAGTGGCTATGCAGGTACGCACAATAGCCGTGCGATCTTGCATAGTCAGTACACAAGCACGCATAACGACTATGTAAGCTTGCATAGGGGGCCAGACCAGCTGCATAGCGGCTATGCAAGTTCACACAGCCTTTGTGCAGGCTTGCACAGTAGCTAGACGATCTTGCTTAGTGTTTATGTAGGCTCGTTGGATGACTGTGCAAGCTTACATAGATTCAATACATGCCTGCATACTACCTAAACCACCTCGCATAGTTGCTGTGGTTGCTTGCATGTTTTATGCTGCATACAGCCCAACTTCAAGGTGATATGCTCAATTACACAGACATCCCGCCTGTCATTCAAATCAGTGCAATCATGCATACCGATTAATTAAGGGGACAGGTAATATGCTGATGAAATTACTTTAATTTAGGATAACAAGCCGCTAATAGGGTTTGCACTTTTGCAAGCCCTAGTTCTTGCATCAGCTCAATATTACGTTGTGGTATATGTTCTGGATTTGGATAGCTGGCTAGGGCATTTTCAATGCTGGTTTCCCGCAACAAATGCAACATGGGATGAGGTGAGCGATTAGTATAATTCGCTGGATCATCTTGCGTCGCACCTTCAAAACAATAATCAGGATGAAAACTGGCCAGTTGATAAATGCCGCCATAATCTTGGTCAATTAATACCGCTTCGGCCAATTCAATAAAATCTAAGTAGTCGTCAAAGTCACTAAAGGCGTCAGCATAAATCAATAGACTGGTTTCTATGCTATCGTTTGTATTTAAACGGTCGCATTCGGTTAATAAATCTAATAAGCAGCGTTCAATATCGGTTTCACGATTAACACTAATATAAATACTGCCTTTATCGAGTTCGCGTTTGGCGAAAGGACACAAACTATACTCAATAATAATGGTTTTTAACCATGTTTGGGTGGCAGTGATGAGGGGTTGGTCTATATCAAGCATGTTTTAGAGTAATTGTCGGTGAAGTAAGAGTTCTTGTCGTTATAATAGGCCATTTTAAGTGAATCAGTTGGGTGCAGATACCATATGCCTACTTTATTATTTCCATTACGTGGCGTGCCAGAAGATGAAGCTGATGAGGTGCGGGCTTTATTAGCTGAGCATGGCATTGATTATTATGAAACTAATGCCGGTAATTGGGGCGTGTCTACTCCAGGTTTATGGTTAAGAGATGATGCTGTATTCATGGAAGCGAAGGCATTGTTAGGTATTTATCAGCAGCAGCGTTATCAAAATGCGCAGACTGAATATCAAGAATTAAGGCAACAAGGTCAACAGGCTACTTTTTGGCGTAGTGTTAAAGACAGGCCGTTTGTCATTTTAAGTTATTTATTTGCGATGGGTTTGGTGATTTATGCTTCTATTAAATTACTGTTTGAAATGGGTTTGTAGTAGAGGGTTAAGGGCGACAGAAAACCTATTTAAGGTTAGAATATTGGCATAATTAATGGACATTTAGGTGGTGCGCAAATGTCAGATGAACGATTGATGATAATAAAAGGACAACTGAATGACTGAGATAACTGAAGTACCGAGTCCTTTTTGCGGTATTGGCACGGATGATTTAACCATTAAGGTGGATGGTGTATTGCTGAAAGTAATTGAAAATGGTTGTGCGGTAAATACTCCTGCTTTTGAACAACTTATTACCGATACTCAAGCTAGGGTATCTGGTCAAGAAGTAATTCTTGAAGTAGCGGTTGCTAAAGCGGCTGAATTATTAAAAGACACTAAGTTGCCCCTCATTGGTGGTTGTGCTACTGATGTTAATGGCATGCGTGGCTTGTTAGCTTTAGCTGATAAAGCGGGTGCGGTGATTGATAATATGAATTTTACCGGTGCTCGCAATAACTTTTTAGCGTTACAAGATTCTGGTTGGATGAATACGACTTTAGCGGAAGTTAAAAATCGGTGTGATTTGTTATTGGTAGTGGGTACGGATGTAGAAGCTTTTGCACCGCGCTTCTTTGAACGTTATCTATGGAACAAAGAATCTATGTTTCTGGAAGATACCGCTAATCGTGAAGTCATTTATTTAGGTAGGGCGCCCTCTGGAACGGCATCTACTTCACCGACGGGTAAACCAGCACAAGTGTTACCTTGTGCTATAGAAGATTTACCAGAAGTGGTGGCTGTCTTAAGAGCCTTGGTCAAAAAGCAACTGATCCGAGTAGCGTCTGTGGCCGGTATTGCAGTGGCCGATTTACAAACCATTGCTGATAAATTATTGGCAGCCACTTATGGTGTAGTGACTTGGGGTGCAGGTGCTTTAGCGTTTAGACAAGCTGAGTTAACCGTGCAAACTTTGTCAGAAATGATTAAAGATATTAATAATCGAAACACGCGTTGTTCTGGTTTACCTTTAGCTGGTAAAGAAGGCGATCAAACAGCGAATCAGGTGTGTGGTTGGACAACAGGTTATCCAGCTCGAACTCGATTCTCAAGTGGTTATCCAGAATACGATCCCTTCCTAAATGAAACTAAAGTTTTGTTAGAGAATGACGAAGTGGATGCTTTAGTTTGGGTGCAAGCGTTTAATGTGAATGCTGTGCCACCTGAAACAACGCTACCAACGATTGTGGTAGGGCGTTCTGGAATGACGTTTACTAAGGAACCTGATGTGTTTATTCCTGTGGGTACACCGGGGATTGACCATGCCGGTCATGCCTATCGTATGGATAACGTGGTGGCAATTCGATTAAAAAAACTCAGAGATTCTGGATTACCCAGTACGGCAGCAGTACTCAATGCCATTGAACAAGCTTTGTAGGAAAGATAATGTTGATAAAATTAACGGGTGGAATTGTCTATGATCCTGCATCTGGGATTGATGGTCAGCAACAAGACATTTATATAAGAGATGGTCGTATTATCGCAAAGCCAGCGGAAGCAGTGGTTGATAAAGAATATGATTTAAAAGGTAAAGTGGTCATGTCGGGTGCTATTGATATGCACACGCATATTGGCGGCGGTAAAGGTAATATTGCTAGAACCTTATTGCCAGAAGATCATCGTCAAGATCCTGTACATCGTAGTGACATTACCCGTTCGGGTTGTGGTCATGCGATGCCAAGTTCTTTTGTAACAGGTTATCGTTATGCAGAAATGGGTTATACCGCAGGTTTTGAGCCGGCTGTGTTGCCTAATAATGCCCGTCAAGCCCACATGGAAATGGGTGATATTCCCATTTTAGATAAAGGTGGTTATGTGATGTTGGGCAGTGATGACTATTTACTGCGCATGCTCACCGCTAAAAAAGATCAAAA
>CAIQNQ010000127.1 GCA_903873165.1 uncultured Methylococcaceae bacterium
AAAACACCAGACCGCACCATATTGGCTAAATATTCACTATGTGATCCTATATGCCCAAATTGATCTATCGCGCTTGGGCTAAATTGCTGCTGAATCTGTGGAAGTGATAAATGTACTTGATACCCCAAGTCTCCGTAACCATACAAAGGGGATTGCTTAAATAAAATCCAAGACATTTGCCAAAAAGACAGCCTCAATCCTGCCGAAGTATCTGTATTAGTTTTAGTCAACCACCCGCTTACTTCAGTATAGGCCGTGATCACTCGATCATGAAACGCATCCACAAAAATATACAGGCTTATTATTCCGATAAAACCTAAAACACCACCCCCGATTAAAACCCATTTACTTTTAGATTTACCGTGAATATTAACCCACAACAACAGCATAATAGGCAACGCCAACCATGCACCTCTGGTTTCAGATTTATAAAGCAAATACAACCCTGCTAATACGCCAGCATATTTCAAACATCTCAAGCCTAAAGTATCTTTATGGATTGCATCGATCGAAAATAAACACATCGACGTCAACAGCAGCGTATTCACGCCTAAGGTATTAGGATCAACAAAACTCGTCCCAAATCGTCCACTCCACAAAGGAGATGCGGTCGACGGTAGTTGGCAATAACTCCAAAAAAATACTAAAGATAATGGCAATATATATTGGAACACACTCATAAAACTGAGCTTTTTCTTTAGCAACAACACAAAGACAGGAGCGCACAAAAACATCCTAAGTGGCCCATCAAAAGGCTTAGGAATAATACTTAATCTAAATAGTTGACTGATTAAGATAGCCAGAAATCCAGCACATAGACTTAAAACAACCGCCCATTCTACCAACGTAATGTTTTTTAAACTCCATGAAGATTTTGGTAAGCGCAGAAAATGTATTAATGCAACAGCAAATAGGATAAACACAAACGCATTTACCCACGCTTTTTGCATCAAATAAAATAACGGAAATAAAGAAACAGCTATTACAATGATTACATTTTCGTAATAAGCTGATTGCTCGGCATTAATAACAGCAGATAAATTTATTCTCATTTATTAAATTAAAAACATATATTTAAGCCAAGCTTAAAAACACTAAAAGAATTTAAATACAACCAAACCACTGCCGCGTATTAATTTACTAACAGCGTAGCTTGCTAATTAAACATCTGCCCCGTTCAACCAAAGGTCATGTTTATTACATAAACTCCCGACATAAATAGGGCCAGTGTAATCAGTTAAAGTAAAGCTTGAAATGGCAGCGCTTTCTTTAGTGGGATCAAACAAATGTTCTTGCAGAAACTTATAGTTTTGATCTAATAACACATGCTTAACGATATAGTGCTCGTAACCTTTCATTTCATGAGCAGTTACTACTTTTATAGTCGCTTTATTACCGACTTTTTCCACATCAATGCTAGGTAAATGAGTAGCGGCTTTACCGTTCCAGCGTCCTTGAGTATCTTTAGTGTAGTAAATATCTGCCGCACCTTTTAAGTGTTTATCTGTCTCTGCTACAGCTATGACTGGAGCAACCAAACCGGCCCCCACACTTAAAGTACTTAAACGAATAAAATCTCGACGTTCCATTGCTATGCTCTCATGAATTAAAAAAACTAATTATATGCTATCTGGCATCAGTCTACTTAATTTAGCTACCCGATCTTAGCACTTCATTGTGCTCAGACAGCAAATCTTTAACACAACACTGCGGCGTAAATCCTGATACCGCTTGCTTTAATACCACTCTGATTTGCACAAATTCTTTAGTTTTTGCATGCCTGTTTATATTAGATAGAGGCATCCGTATCTGTAAAGATGGCTTCTATGCTCGTGGCATCTAAGATGTTATCTAACCATTGTTCAAGTTGCACAGAAGACGCTTGGGTGATGCGCTCTACTGCCCATTCAGGGAGAGTTTTAAAACGACGTTGGATTAAACGCTGTAAGGTATTTTGCTCGGCAGTTTGAATGCCAAGCTCCAAACCAAGCTCTTTACCCAGTTCCTTACCCAGCTCCATGCCCTGGGTCATGCCTTTTTCCATACCTAATCTTTCTACACTGGTAACGTATCTCACTTTATCTTGCTCCTCAAGGGTTTCTATTTCTGACCATAGGTCTTTTTCTAGTTCTTTGGGTAATCGCATCATCCAATCAATCACAGCAAACAAATTGATAACCCGTTGTTTGTCCCAGTTACGTTGGTATAAACTTTTGATCAGGGCAAATTTAACTTCGTAACGTTTTTGCGGATCTTGACGTGTTTGCTGAGTCAATATGTGGGTTGCGGTAACTATAGCAAAGGAGTTATCCGATGTCTTTAATGTTTCTAATTGAGCGTGATAATCGGTTAATTTAGCAACCGGAAACTCAAGAGTATGTTTGCACCCTAATAACTCATAGCCAAACGCAGTGGGCTTCCAGTTTTTTTGTTCATCTGCCAATACGGCAAGACTGGCAATGGGTTGTCGGTATTTATCATAAAGTCGGTAGTTGTAAACAAACATGCGTTCGGCAAACTCCGCTTGCGGTGCGCCTTGCACTTCAATATGCACATAAATCCATTTATTTTCACCCGTGAGTAATTTAATTTGCACCA
>CAIQNQ010000128.1 GCA_903873165.1 uncultured Methylococcaceae bacterium
AACCAACGAAGCCAATTTTCGATAACTCTGTTTGCCATGATGGGCTATTTCAGTGAAAATTAGTCTGCTCGTTGCGCGTATTTCTTGGGTTATTTTGTTTTTTTAATCATTGTCGCATAATACAGGATTTTGCCAACGAGTGCTTATTTTGTCCCGCTTTAAGTGGGTAGCCCACTATCCCCAAATAAAAATTATCTATCGTTTTATTTTATAGCAGTTTTACACAGAATCAGCCTATTACTTCTTACTCAACGCCGCCATAATCGTCCTGAAACTCTCCAGCCCCGCTTCCATATTTTCAATAATGTCATTAGCCAATACATCGGGGTCGGGTAAATTATCAAGGTCGGCTAATGATTTATCTTTTAACCATGAGATATCTAAACTGGTTTTATCCCTCGCTATAATGTCATCATAACTAAACTTTCTCCAGCGACCTTCAGGATTGGTTTCTGCGTTAAATGTCTCTTTACGCTGATGTCGGTTAGCGGGATGATAACAATCAACAAAGTCTTTCAACACCGCATCATTTAACGGGTTCTTCTTGAGTGTGTGATGAATATTGGTTCTGTAATCATACACCCAGATTTCTTTTGTCCACGGGTCTTTGCTGGCCGGTTTGTTATCAAAGAAAACCACATTCGCCTTCACACCTTGCGCATAAAATATACCAGTCGGCAGACGCAAAATCGTATGCAGATCGGTTGTTTCCAATAATTTTTTACGCACCGTTTCACCAGCACCACCTTCAAATAATACATTATCGGGTAATACTACCGCTGCCACGCCGGTGGTTTTAAGCATGGAACGGATGTGTTGCACAAAGTTTAATTGCTTATTGCTGGTGGTTGCCCAAAAATCTTGACGGTTGTAGGTTAAATCGTCTTTTTCTTGCTCACCCTCATCATTGGTAAAGGTTTGCGAACTCTTTTTTCCAAACGGCGGATTAGCTAATACATAATCGTAAGTGATGGGCGAAGCCGCAATTAAAGCATCGGCAGGGGATATAAAATTATCACTCTCGATATCACCAATGTTATGCAAAAACAAATTCATCAGAGCCAAGCGCCGAGTACCCGCCACAATCTCGTTACCAAAAAAGGTTTCCAGCTTTAAAAACTGGTTTTGTTCTTTATCCAACTGATTGTTAGCCACCATATAATCATACGCCGCCAAGAAGAAACCGCCGGTGCCGCAGGCAGGATCAGCAATCGTCTTCAACGGTTGAGGCTGCACACACTCAACCATCGCCCGAATTAATGGCCGAGGCGTAAAGTATTGCCCTGCCCCACTTTTAACGTCCTGGGCATTTTGCTCCAACAACCTTTCGTAAATATCGCCTTTAACATCAGCACCCATCACCAACCATTGTTCGCTATCGATCATATCAATGATTTTGGCCAGCATTGCCGGGTCCTGGATTTTGTTTTGGCTCTTGGTAAATATCTGCCCTAAAATCCCTTTGGCCGTGCTTAACTCACGCAGTAAAGTGGCGTAATGCAATTCCAGTTCCGCACCTTTTTTATGGGTCAAACTTTCCCAATTGTAGTCAGTCGGAATATTGAGCTTGCGGTTATGCGGTGGCTTGGCATATTCATCCGCCATCTTTAAAAACAGCAGATAAGTGAGTTGTTCTAAATAATCGCCATAACCGACACCCACATCACGCAAGGGATTACAGAAACTCCAGACTTTACTAACGATACTGGCGGTGTTATTGCTCATTTTAATGTCATTTTTTGGGGTGATGTCCATTTAAACCAATTTCCCTTCAAAGGCTTTCTTTAAGATACTTTGCCGCAGGGTTTCTGCCTGTTGCAAGCTTAGTTTGATGGTTTCTTCTACGTTATCGCAGAGGGTGAGTTTGCTTTCTAATTCATCAACGATGAGTTGTTGTTCTTCTATCGAACAAAACGGAATATTGAAATTTCGTAATGAACCAAGAGCAACCGTTTTTTGTGCGGTTCCAGTTGCTGTCTCCTTGGCTTGACTAAATACTTGTGGTGACTGAAGTAAATAATAAACCCATTTTTGATTCGTCTCGGGTAATGGTCTAACCAAACCAATATGCCGTTGGAAACAAAAATCTTTTTCGTAATCAATTAAAATGGGAATACCAAAAGAACCCGTTACAGTATATAAAACGTCTCCCTTTTTAGGCTTACGATTCATCTTTAGATTGTTGAAATAATCGGCATTAACTTTAAAGGTATCTGTAAAGTCAATTTTACTTGTCAATTTATTAACATTTGAAATTGTAATAAATGCAACTCCAGTTTCAGCTTTTGGAGGAGCTTGATGATCGCCATCCGATATATCACTTGTAACTTCTTTTAACTTCACCCACTGCCACCCGTCCGGCAACTCACCCTCTTTTACATTTGTATGAGTGAGTTTCCCTTCAAACGCCCATTTCAACAAACTTTGTCGATATACCTTTAATTGCTGTAGCGCGGTTTGAAGTTGTTGTTTGCCGTTATCTAATTCGCTGAGTAGCTCTTCTATTTTGGCGACTATGGCTTGTTGTTCGGGGAGGGATGGCACAACTAGCTCAAAATTCCAAAGTAACGTTGGTTCAATATGAGGAATTCCAACACCTTTTGGCTTTGTATTTAAAGTCCAAAACTTCGAACTAATAAAATGGTACAAATATTCTTTATGAATATTTTCGTTAGGTAAAATTTTCATTAAGGTTGAGCCAACTGCACCCTTTTTCGCTTTACCGATTAGGCCACACCTTGCTCCATCCCACACCATCAATAAATCGTTATCGTCACATAAATTACACTTAATGCCATCTGTAAATTCTGCAATGACTCCTTTCTCAAAGGCTTTAATATTTATATAAGGAACTGAACATTCATTACTTTTTGCATCATTCAAAATCTTAGGCTTCTTACCTTTTGAATAAGAGCATACCTCACCCAACTTCTTAACTTCCCAATGCTCCGGTATATCTTTAATCTCACTCATTATGCCGCTAACGCTTCGTTTAATTCATTAATAATATCGTCTGTTTTATCGCCAAACAGTTGCCACATTTTCCCCAAGCCACCTTGGGCATTAAAAGGATTTAAATCAAAATCATCTCTGTCGATATGAAAACTGTTGACCACATAATCTTTAATCATGCGTAACCATTGCATTTGTTCTTCATTAAACTTGGTAGACCCCGCCTGTTTCTTAAACACCCACGCCTGAAAATTCTTGTCCACCGTCTTATCAAAAGCCGTTAAGGTCGTATCCAAACCACTCACTTTACGAATCAATGACACAATCGCCGTAAGTTCATTACGTGCCGAACCATTGCATTGTTCCAAGGCTTCATAAGCCCGCCACACATGCACTGGCGCCAGCGTGGGTTTTTCGTTTTGAAGCTTTTCCAATACGTCCTTGATCATCTTATACGTCAATTCCCGTCTACGAAAAGGCTGATTATAAAAAATCTGTAAGGCCGTTAATTCATCTTTGTGTGCCTGCATCCAGGCCGTAAAATCAGCGACTACTTCTTTGGACTTATCGAGGTTATCCTTGTCCCAACCGACATGAATCACTTCATCTGGATTCGCTAGATCAATTTTTTGTTCATGCGCCTTACGCACGTTTTCAATATAGGCGTTTAAATCACCGTTAAAAACCTTGGCCGCTTCATTCTGTACTTCGGCAATTTTTGCTTTTATAGTGGCTTCAATATCTAACGGTGCGGCACCCGACATTTCAATTCTAACTTTGCTATCAATTTCTTCTAACACATCAGGGTTAAAGGCATTCAATAATTCTTTAACCACCCACGCGACACTTTTGCCGCCGGTTTTTTCTATAAACTGTTGTTTTTCTTTCTCGGTAATTTGTTTATCTAAACGGGTGAGTCGATTAGCCAAGGAGGTAAATAATTCTTCATCTCTTGCCCCCACGGCAACGGCTTGTAATAAGTCCTTAAGCGGCACGCCCGGCCTTTTCTCCAAGGGTCGGCTATCGGTTTTTAAGCTTTTAGAAACGCCAATGGCATCGATAATCACAAAATGATCTTTAGTATGTTTTGCTGTAGGCGTTACTTTTTGCAAACTATCCAAATCAATGGTGCGTGTGCCTCTGCCCTTCATTTGCTCAAAGTAGTTTTTACTTTTTACATCGCGCATAAACACCAAACATTCAAGCGGTTTAATATCTGTCCCCGTCGCTATCATGTCTACGGTAACGGCAATCCGAGGGTAATAATCATTTCTAAATTGCGATAGCACTGATTTAGGATCTTCGTCGGCTTTATAAGTAATTTTTTTGCAGAACTTGTTTTCTTCGGCAAATTCTTCTCTCACGATATCAATAATGTCGTTAGCGTGACTGTCTGTTTTAGCAAAGATTAAAGTTTTGGGTACTTCAAACACGTCATTTTTATCATAACGGTCTTTAAAGATAAGCGGGAGTTGTTCTCTAAGTGTTTTAATAATGGTTCTAATCTGATTAGGATTGACCACCTCTTTATCGAGTTGCTGTTTGGAGTAGACTTCATCTTCGTCCTGTAACTCCATACGCTTCTTGCGGGTTAAGCGTTCCCGATGCTCTACATATTCACCTTTCCAAATCTTGGCGCCTTGCTGGCTTATTTTGGTATCAATAATAAAGATGTCATAACCCACATTAACCCCATCAGCAATCGCCATTTCGTGTGAATATTCACTGACCAAGTTTTGGTCAAAGTAACCAATGGTGCGTTTATCTGGCGTGGCGGTTAAGCCAATCTCGAAGGCATCGAAATACTCCAGTACTTGTTTCCACAGATTGTAAATACTGCGGTGACATTCATCAATAACGATAAAATCAAAGAACTCAATGGGTAGCTTGGCATCATATTCAATCGGCGGTATTTCTTTAGGCTGCCAGCTTTTTTCATTGGGGTTTTCTTCTTCTGAACTTTCTTCCAGTTCCGTGCCTTTTAAAACGGCATATAAGCGCTGAATGGTACTGATGCACACTTGACTATCGGAAGCGATATAACTCGATTTGATTCGTTGCACACTGTAAAGCTCGGTAAACTTTCTATTATCATCATTCGGTACAAACGACATGAACTCTTGTTCGGCTTGTTCACCTAAATTTTTAGTATCAACCAAAAATAGTACCCGTTTGGCTTTGGCGTATTTTAATAAACGATAAATAGCGGTGATGGCGGTAAAGGTTTTACCCGAACCCGTGGCCATTTGTATTAGGGCTTTAGGGCGATTTTGTTTAAAGGACGCTTCTAATTTTGTAATGGCGTTGATTTGACAGTCACGTAAACCTTCGGTGGGCAAACATGGTAAGTCTTGTAAGCTTGTACGTAGTGATTTATCCGTTTTAAGCCAAGCCCTTAAGGTTTCTGGCTTATGAAAGCTGAAGATTTCTCTGGCTCTAGGTTTGGGATCGGTAAAGTTAGTAAAGCGAGTGACTTCACCGGTACTGACATAAACAAAGGCTAAGGGTTTATTGTTAAGATGTTTAAGTTTGGCATTGGCATAGTCTTCACCTTGATTTTCATGCACATTTAAACGATACGCCTCTTCTTCTTTTTTGGCTTCAATAACACCGCAAGGTTTACCCTCTACAAATAACACATAATCCGCTGGGCCGACGTCCGTTAAATATTCTTTAACGGCTATGCCCACGCCAGCATTGAGATTAACTTGTTTTAGACTCTGAATAATCCAGCCACAAGCGATTAATTGCCTGTCAATATTATCTCTCGCTATTTGCTCTGGATTTTGATTAACCATGTGTTAATGGGAGTTAGCAGTTAAAGGAAATCTAATGTTTATCATAATTGCATAAAAGGATAACGTACTAAAGTAACTAATTTAATACAGGTATTTTAATGATGAAATGTGCCTAATGTAGGCATATTATCTCATGAACATTTTATTTTGTTAGATACAAAATAACCCATCTAATCGCCCCGAATTGACGTCAATAAAGGGATATACGACATCGAGCAAGCAAGAAAGGTTAACGTTGCCTTATTGCCCGAGATCGAACAATGCCAAAAGAACAACGAGTAAGGATTATATGTTGTCACATACCGCCATCTGTCGTCAGGTAAACACTATTCGAGATCGTTGCTTACACATACGTCGTCTTCGGATACCTAATCGACATCGAGTAATATAAATCCATGCATGTTGAGGTATTCAAGATGCTCTGATAAGGAACATAAGACGTCTTATAACGCACATCTCTTGTCGTTGCAGATCTAAAGGCCGATCTACCGACAACATAAGCCGTATTACCTCACAACATCGATGTCGATTCTGTATCAAAAGACGACTTATTGGCTCTAATCGACGCCATGCTTACCGTGAATTACGCTTGTTGGAGCTGGAAGTGATTCAAAAGCTGTTTGGCAACAACCTGACCGCCCAACTGGATATTGATACGCTGATCCTTTGCAATGTCGATCAATTTCACGGTATCGAAATAGATGACAACGCCGTGCAAATTGCCACGGTCGCCTTATGGCTAACCGACCCATCAAATGAATATCAAGGTGCAAAGTCTCGGACTTTATTACCACCGCATTCCCTTGGTAAAAAAAGCCAACATCGTTTGTGCCAATGCCTTACGTATTGATTGGTTAGAAATGTTGCTAAAGCATTTTCTGGAAACTAAAAGTACCTACGGTGCTTATCCTCATACGCATAAACTTAATAAGTTATTGGACGCTTTAATTGGTCAAAGTGAATTTAGGACGGACAAATTAAAATACTTCATGCCGCTGCAAGTTATCACCGTCTGCGCAGAAGAGTATCGTTACAATTTTTTGATTGACTGCGAAGGTTATCGTGAAAGTGTGCGTATAGCTGATATGTTGCTTGACGAGCTAATTCAAAGCTAAACCGCCGTTGTCCCGTCTTAAGTTGTAAGCCGTCTTTAGGAGCAAATCCAAATCAAGCATCCGAGACATTACTTACACATCAATTAGTTACTGATTCAGAAGCGAGTGTACGCAATGCGGCTGCACGTAGCTTAGGAATCATAGATGCACCGACTGACGCAACGATTCAGGCTCTACTGGCTGCTTTGGAAGATGAGTCGGAATCAGTTCGATTAAGTGCTTTATCAACGCTTCAACTTTATATATTACAAGAAGACACGTATTCAGAAAAAGCCAGTGCCCTTAAGTTTCAATTAGAAACCAAAGCGTTAAGCAATCATGTTTCCAAAGATATTAAACAAGCTATCACGGAAATTCTTGAGGCGGGTTAATAGTTTAAACCGGATAACAGTCTTAAATCGCTTACTATTCCTCAGGCCCGTAACATTTAGAATAATCGATACACACATTACAGGACGGGGCACGGCAGACATATAAACCTTCTTCTTCACACAATTGTTTATATAGAAACTTTTTCCACTTCATGTCCATCGTGTTTTTGGCGGCTAATGCGGGGAAATTGTAGTGTAATAGGCTGGAGAGTTGAGATCTAGACCATAAGCCTAGGTCTTGCCATAAGTGATCACTACCCAGACAACCCGCCACGATAATGCTAATCACCCAGCGCATTTCTAGGTCATTTGCACGACTGTAATGGACTAGCAAATTGACCAAATCTTCCTTTTCTAACATACGATCAAAATCCAGATAACTTCCAGAAGGCGCATATTCAGGTAAAGAATAATCTTGAAAGTAGTTGTGGGTCAATTTATAAAATTGATCCGGCTCCAACCCCATATAGTCGGGTAAGACGCTTTGCCCAGCGCACCAACTGGCAGTCATGCACGCTAACCACTCATAGTTAGGTGACATTAATGGACTGGTCTTTAAGCGACTATAAACCAGATCTAAGGTGGTTTGGTGTTGGAGCACGGCAGACATATTTAGTATTCGACCAATATATCTTCATCCCTAACAATCATCTGACACGCTAAACGCCAAGGGGGCGGGAGATCGTCTACTATGATTTTCTCAATTTCTTCTTGGGTGATTTTGCCAGAAGATTTTAAAACTTCCTTTTCTTTTTCTGTTAAATGGCCACCCATGCGTTGGTGTTTATCATCAACACTGCTGACTTTTATGACGCAAGTACCGCATTCACCATCTTCGCATGAATAATTGATGGGGATTTTATTTTCTCTCGCAATTTTTAGTAAGGTTTCAGTATGACTACCTGCAACAGCGTAGATTGTTTTGTCCTTATATTCAGGACTTGAAAATGTAATTAAAGCCACGAAGGCCTCCTTGATGGGTAATTGATTAGTGTAGTGGTAGATTAATTATTAAACGGGTCTAACTTTAATTGTGCCACCCAACACTTGTGCTTGGCAGGCTAAACGGTTGTGCTTACCTGCCATGTTTTCTCTTAACACTTTATCTTCAAGTACTGAGGGTTCAGTTAGATTGTTCCAGCCTTCAGTAACTTTTGTAATACAAGTGCCGCAATCACCTTCACGGCAACCGTAAGTAATGCCAGAACCCACTTTTTCTGATATTTCGATTAATCGGGTGCCTGCTGGGGCAGTCACGGTCACATTGATATCTTCAAAAGTAATCGATGCTTTGGCCATTTTATTCTCCTGTTTTATTAAATTAATTAAGCAAGATCAGCAATATCAATTACTTTAGCTTGCCGTAAACCCATTAAATCTAGGGCTAATTGTTGCCCAAATTCTCGACAGAGTTGGGTCTCTTCTGCTGTCGGAATTAACTTGATACGAATACCCTGAATGGGTACGCGTAACTTAAGTCCACGTAAACGGTCTTCTACCATTTTGACGCCTTCGCCGGTCCAACCGTAAGAACCAAACACACCACCTAATTTTGATTTAAGATTGATAACGGCTAAAGAGGATAATAAATCCCACACGGGTTTAACAGCATCGCCATTAATAGTGGGCGTGCCAAAAATAATGCCGTCAGCACCTTCGATTAAGTCCACAAAAGAGGCGGTTTCACTACCTTCTAAGTCGTATAAAGACACGCGCACATTGTCAACTGAGGTAGCACCTTCATAGATAGATTCAGCCATGCGGCGGGTATTGCCATAAGAACTGATGTAAAAAATGAGTAAGGTTTTTTCACCTTCGTTAATTTCACTCTGTAATGCAGAGCGAGAAAGTTCTTTATAGCGTTGTACATAACGCTGAGGTTGGTCGCGTAATAGCGGTCCATGTGCGGGTAAAATATGGCTTAGCGATAACGGTTCTAATAAGGTTAACGCCTTATTCACATATTCTTTAAAAGGCCGCATGATATGTGCGTAGTAATATTCAAATGAAAAGCGGAAGTCGCCGACTAAATCATTAAATAATCGCGCATCACAAAAATGACATCCAAACACATCACCCGAAAATAGGGTATTTTCTTCTTCAAGATAGGTGCATTGGGTGTCTGGCCAATGTAAGTAAGGCGTATGAAAAAAACGTAAGGTTCTATCCCCTAAAGACACACTGTCACCTGTTAAAACAGGCGTAAATTCAAAGGCATCCTGTTTTAACAATGCCTTAAGCATGGTTTGCGCTTTTTGAGAGATATACACGCGTGCGTTTGGCGCACGGCGCATCAGTTCAGGTAGAGCACCAGTATGGTCCGGTTCTAAATGATTTAATACAATGACTTTTATTTCGTCATATTGCGCGACACTCTCTAGGCGCGTGAAGAAATCATTGGCAAAGTTTTCCTTTACTGTGTCAATAACAGCAACCCCTTCACTACCTCTAACAATATAAGCGTTGTATGAGGTGCCATTGGCAGTTTTTAAAATAATATCAAAGTTGCGTAGGTTAGGGTCTAAAGCACCTATCCAATGCACGCGTTCTGATAAACGTACCGCATTTGGAATATTATCAATACTTAATATCGGTA
>CAIQNQ010000129.1 GCA_903873165.1 uncultured Methylococcaceae bacterium
CTCTCGATATCCATTGGCTAATTGATACTCTGATAAGCCGGCTAAACCAAAAATCGCTACCCCTGGGCTGTCGATTAAATCACCACCCTCAGGTAAATGATAAAGCGTTGCGGCAGTGGTGGTATGGCGACCATGTTTAGTAGTTGCTGAGATGGTGTTGGTTTTAACTTCTTTATCAGGACTAATCGCGTTGGTTAAAGAAGATTTACCTACCCCTGATTGACCTGCCAACATACTCACTTGGTCTTTTAAGGCTGATTTAAGGGTATCTAAGCCAAGATTTTGTTTGGCACTGACTCGATAAAGTGCGTAACCCAAATCGGTGTAGGTCTTCAATTCGGTTTCTATCGCTTCTGATTGATACAGGTCGGTTTTATTAAGTATTAAGGCGGCATCAATATTGTTGTTTTCACAGACGGCTAAATATTGATCGAGTAATAAAAAATCGCAGTGCGGCTCTACCGCAAACACCACAAATATTCTATCGAGATTGACCGCGACGGGGCGCAATTTGTCATTTCTGGACGGCCTGGCTAATACAGAGCGTCTGGGTAGAATCTCTTCAATTCTACCTTGATCAGTGGCGGCGAGTGTCCAAAGTACTTTGTCTCCTACGGCAACTGTGTCTAAGCGCCGTAGGGTTTGGCAAAGAATGATCTTGCCGTCATGTTCGACGGCAATCCCTTGACCTAGATGGGCGATGACTAGGCCTTCTTGTAAGTCCGCCACTATGATTTGGCGTTTAAGTGAGCAATCCGAATTGCGGCGGGTGGATGACTATAATGAAAGGCAGAATATAAAGGATCAGGGGTTAAAGTATTCGCATTTTCTTCATATAGTTTAACGAGTCCACTGATTAGTTTGCTGGCTTGCGCATGTTCTGCCGCGAAGCTATCGGCTTCAAATTCAAATTTACGTTGAAAATAAGCACTGATAGGTTGCATAAAAAACGTAAAAGTAGACGATACCAACATAAATAATAATAAAGCCGTCGCATGAGATTTTTGCTCTAAAGCCACGCCTAAGCCCGTGTAGAACCAATCTTGATCAATTAACCAACCTAGTACGCCTAAGCTAATTAGGCTCATGATAGAAGTTGAGATTAGCATTTTAATGACGTGTTTACATTTAAAATGGCCTAGTTCATGCGCTAATACGGCTTCTAATTCCTCGTCTTCTAATGATTCAACCAAGTTGTCAAAAAATACGATGCGTTTGTTGTTACCTAAGCCAGTAAAGTAAGCATTGCCGTGGCCTGAACGTTTTGAACCGTCCATAATAAAAATGCCTTGGCTGTTAAAACCACACCGCGCTAATAAACCTTGGATACGATCTTTTAAAGTCCCTTCTGGCATGGGGGTAAATTTATTGAATAAGGGTGCGATGATAGTTGGATACAACCAGCTCATTAATAATGAGAAACCCATAATAATAGCCCAAGCCCATATCCACCAGGTTGAGCCAACATTGTCCATGACCCATAATATTAAGGCTAAGATCGGTAAACCGATGACGGCTCCTAACAGGGTTTGCATGACTAAATCTTTAATAAATTGTCCAATTGAACTTTTATTAAATCCAAACTTTTCTTCGATAACAAAAGTCTGATAAAGGCTAGTAGGGATGTCCACTAAGCTCATGACAAAAAAGATGCCTGCAGTAGCAGCAACTCCTGCCCATAGGGGAGAGGTAATAATAGAAGCCGCATAAGCAAATGCCCAATTGATACCACCACCTAACGTAATACCTAAAAGAATAACAATACCTATGACTTCATCAATTTTGCCTAAGCTTAATTTTGCTTGGGTGTAAGCTGCGGCTTTTTGATGTGCAGCTAAGGGTACTTTGTCTTTAAAGGCATCAGGTACAGCGTTTTTGTGTTGATCAACAAACTTTCCATGTCGATATGCCAGATAAAACTGGATAGAATTTGAAATGAGTAGGGCAATTATAAAGAGTGTAGTAAAGTCATTCATCAGTCAGTTTATAAAGTTTAAGAGTTAGACGTAAATATTCCGTAATGCTACACTAACCTTAACATTTATTACAATGGAATCAACAAATGATACAAGATTCTGAGAATCTAATTTGGATAGACCTTGAAATGACGGGACTTAATCCAGATACCGACTTAATTATAGAAATAGCCACCATCGTTACTGATAAGAATTTAAATATACTGGCGCAAGGGCCGGTTATGGCTGTTAAGCAGTGTGATGCAGCCTTAGCGGCTATGGATGAGTGGAATCAAACGCATCATGGGCAATCAGGTTTAATAGAGCGTGTTAAAGCCTCTGTTATTGATGATGCCGAAGCAGAGTTACAAACCATCGCTTTTTTACAGCACTGGGTTCCAGCTAATACATCGCCAATGTGTGGCAATAGTATTGGGCAGGATCGACGTTTTTTATATCGATATATGCCAAAGCTAGAGGCTTATTTCCATTACCGTAGTATAGATGTGTCCACTTTAAAAGAATTAGCAGCCCGCTGGGCGCCGGAAGTAAAAGAAGGCTTTAATAAAGAATCTACGCATCAGGCTTTAGATGACATTATTGAATCCATTGAAGAATTGCAGTATTACCGAGAACACTTTATTAAGTATTAATGATGAACCAATTGATTTCTATCGCCTTAGGTGGTGCTTTTGGTGCAGTTATTCGGTTTTTAATGTCTGCGGGTTTGTATCAATGGTTAGGGCGAGGCTTTCCTTATGGTACGTTAGCGGTCAATTTGGTCGGTTCATTTCTAATTGGTTTGTTAACTGAAGCTCTAATATTGCAGCGTATTGCCATAGCTGTGGAATATAGAGCCGCCATTTTAATCGGCTTTATTGGTGCATTTACCACCTTTTCAACTTTTTCTTTAGAAACCATTTATTTACTTGAGCAAGGAAATCTAAGCAAAGCGGGCTTAAATGTCTTGCTGAGTGTGCTGGGCTGTTTAATCGCTGTTTGGCTGGGTTTGCTGTTAGGTAGGGCTTTGTTTGTATCCGGTGGTGTTATTCATTGGGGCGGTATCGCTTTACCCTATGCCTTATTAATAGTGAATGCCATTGGAGCCTTTTTGATTGGGATTATTGCGACTTTAATCTTGCAGAAAGTTGAGTTAGCTTTAGATTATCGAGCGGCACTGATGGTGTTATTGGTGGGTATCTACCTGACTTTATCAGGGTTATATATTATTTTCTTTTTGCTTGAACAG
>CAIQNQ010000130.1 GCA_903873165.1 uncultured Methylococcaceae bacterium
CCGACATTCCGCACCCTCAAAAAATAAGCATTCAAAATCAATTAATTGAAAATTATGTTGCTATTTAGCAAAAAAATATATGATTGAATATCAATAAGATGCCCAAGGGGTGCGGAATGTCGGCTTTGCAATATAATCCAGCCAATAGAGCGCTTGCTTGGGAGGATTATGGTTTAACTTCCTCGCCACCAAGTGGTTGGTATTTACAAAATAATGTTAGCTTTAGTGTTGTCGTTTATGATCTTGCTGGATTAAGTGTTGTGGCCGATGATGTCAATAATTGGAAATTAATAGGTAATTTATTGTTGAGCCCAGAAAACGCGGGTTTACTACAAAATACCGCTCAGTTAGATGTCGGTAATTTTTGTTTAGGTACGGGAAGCTATAGTCATTGTGGGCAAATTAGTGCAGTTCCTTTGCCCGCGACTGTTTGGTTGTTTATTTCAGGTTTGTCTGGTTTGGGATTGATTAGAGCCAAGGTTAGGAAAAACCATGTTGCCTAATAATTTTAAAAAAAATACTGTTTTTCCTGTTTGTATAGTGAGTTTATTGCTGAATTTAGGACCAAATTTAGCATGTGCGGCTACTCCTGCTCAATTGAAATATGGAGCTTACGCTAGTGTGCAAATGAATGTTGATGCTTATGGGCAAAACATTGTAGGTGATGCAGCTCATGAGCCTACTATCGCTTACGATCCACATAATCCTAGTAAACTTGTTGCTGGATGGAAGCAATTTGCATCTGTGTTGTCCGGTAATCGGCAAGGAGCTTGGGCTTATAGTAATAATAGCGGAAAAGACTGGCATTTTGAGGGTGTTTTAACGCCGGGACAGCAAAGAACTAACATTATGGTGGATGTTGATTCTAACGGTAATTTTTACTATCAAAACTTACATTATGGACCCAGTGGTGACTATGCTCAGGACGTACAAGTTTTTAAATCCATCAATGGTGGCGTTAGTTGGTTAGATCCGGTTTATGCGCATGGTGAAGGTGCTGATAAAGGTCGGATAGGTATTGATCGGAGCGGTACTGCTAGTAACGGTAATATCTATGTACACTGGCGAGAAGGCTTAGATGATCGGCATTTTACTCGCTCGACCGATGGCGGTCTTAGTTATGATGACCCAGTGGCTATCCCCGATAAACCCGCTTTTGGCACCATTGCAGTGGGTCCAGAAGGGCAGGTTTATATCGGCGGTAGAACAGAGTTAGGTAGTTTAGTTGGGGCAAAATTAGTTTTTAATACCTATTTATTTTCTACTTCTCTCAATGCACGCAATCCATTAGCCATCCCTGTCTTTACAACCCAAGAAATTAATTTGGGTGGTTCACCTGTGATGTTCCAATTTCAGAATAATCCAAATCAATACGGTCCTATCGGAGACGTGCAAGTGGGAGTTGATCAATCCACAGGCCCAATGCGCGGCAATATTTACGTATTTGCGTCAGTTGATCCGGTTGGAGTTGATAATCAGGATGTTAATTTTATTAGAAGTACGGATGGTGGTCAAACGTGGTCCGCTCCAATCAGAATTAATACGGATGCCTCAGATCGAAATGCATATCAATGGTTTGCAATGCAAGGGGTGGCACCTAACTCAAGAATAGATGCGGTTTGGTATGATACCAGAGACAGTTTGCAGCCTGCTATTTCCCAATTGTATTATGCGTATTCTTGGGATGGTGGTTTAACTTGGAGCCAGAATCAATCGGTTACTACGGCTTTTAATACTCATATTGCTTATCCGCTAGGTGCTCAAAAGTTGGGAGATTATAGTCACTTGGTTTCTGATAAAAATGGCGCACATGTTGCCTACACCGCTACTTTTAATGGCGAGCAAGATGTTTATTATTTAAATGTGTTTCCAGATTGCAATAACAATAATAAATCCGATGTGCTGGATATTTCTCAACGCCAAAGTGGTGATATTAATCGCAATCATATTCCTGATTTTTGTGAAGCCATTAAGGTGCCCGGCGATGTCGATAATGATAGAGATGTGGATTTATCAGATATCAATCTGGTGATTTTGGCTAGAAATAAGCCACTAACGGGACTTAATGACCCAAAAGATGTGGATAAAAACGGGGTTATTAATGCTCAAGATGTGCGTAAACAAACCCTGTTATGCACTAGGCCACGTTGTAATAGATAGAAAGGATGATATTAAGGGTTAGTTTTGAGATTACACAAGCCTAGCGAAGCCTGGAACAGGGACTTGGCTAACATTTAATTGATAACCATATAGTGTCGTACCAAGTACCATTTCTATAACCGTTAGCTGCTGTAACATGTACCATCCAAATTATATATTTGTATGTATTGCATAGAAAGCTAGTTGTACTGGGTGTAATTTTTGAAATCAAATATGAAAAGTGTGTCATATAACACAGTTTGAAGATATGAAGTTACAACACTAATAGGTTTGCAATCGAGTGCATAGGGAGTATCAATCTTAGTGAGGCGTCAGGTAAGCGAACAAAGCCATTAGCCTCATAGAAGGCTGCGGCTTTATCACTTAAGGCATCTACGATGAGCATTGAAGAGCCAATAACGCTTGCGCTTGCGTAAGCTCGTTTCACCGCATCTGCAAGCAATAGTGCGCCAAATCCCCGTTTTTGTAGGCATTCCAGCACGGCCAGTCGGCCTACGAGAGTGGCGCTAACCAAGGGATAGCGTGGAAAATGCTTGCGTATTATTAAAGGCACATCCCCATGAGCGAGTGCAGTCGCACACAAGGTGTAATAACCGATTACTTCGGTGGGTGCGTGGAGATCGACGAGAACAAAGACACCGTTAATTTTTCGCTTAACATCCTGTTTGGCTTGTGTTTTAAAATAACAATCTAAGCTTTCAACCCCGCAGGTAAAGCTTCCGCGATTGTGATGAGAACCAAAGGGTTCGATTTTTAAGCGTGACGAATCGATCTCTGGCATTTAGGAGCTTACTCTAAGTTTATGTTCGGTCAGCGCACGCACAAGTCGCTCATTAACTTCTGGTGGACTTATGAGGGTATCGAAAAAAACTTTACGGTCAAGATCAGAAAGTATCAGTGTTTCATGTTCGGCAATGGTTCGTCGTGCTGCCTCGGTAAGTGCGGCTACACAAAAGTCAGTCAACCTGCGTGATTCGAGTTGGGCGGCACGTTCGATTAAGTCTTTTGTCTGACCATCCAGACGAAAACCGAGTCTTTGTTTGTGCACAGGGACGTGTTCGGTATTTACATTTTTGCTGAGCATAGCTGAACCTCGGGTGTCATGTTTATCTAATTGATTAATAGTGTACGTCAATTTGACGATTTCTAATAGTCGCTATTTCTTAATTTTCTTAATTGTTGGATTTATATTCGGAGGGGATAGTATAAAAAGAAAATCCGCATTCTGGAGTGGCGTTCAGAATGCGGATTTGTTGTCTGCTTAATAGCGAAAGCAGACGGTGTGCTTAAAAGAATTAAGCAGCGAGTTTTTTATTCCGACGCAGACCTATGAATCCAGCCATAGCCGTACCAAATAACCATACTGCGCCAGGAACTGGGACAGCAGCAACGCTAGAAATAGTTAAGTTGTAGGCTTTAGCTCCAGCTGTACCACAGCTTTGTCCATTAGCATTAACATCAGGGCATGAACCTGCATAGCCAATTAAATAATAACCCGCTTTAAGGCCTGATAAGTGGAGCAAGGCTTCAGCCGTAGATAAAGTAGCAGAACCGCCATTGACATACGGAGAGGAGTTATTAATATTGGTCAGTGCTGTGCCATTTAAGGGATCAGATGCGCCGCCACCGTATTGTCCTATGTTTGATGGATTAGTTGAACCAGCAAACTGACCTTGTATATAATCGCCATCGCCATTTTTAAACGAATATCCAGCGTTTGCATAACCAATCCAGCCATTATGACCATCGATCAAATTACCGCCACCACCACTGCCTAACCAGCCATTACTCCCTAGAGTAGCATCACCGCCCAATCCCGCAGGATCATCGGCAACGCCACCATCCAAACTACCACGTACTTGACTCCAAGCATGACCGTAGCCATTGCCGTTAGCCGCGCCTGCTACTAAGGGAGTAGAGCCACTAGTCCAGAGGCTAAAGGCTGGAGAATTCATAGGGGTAGCTGAACTTAAGTTTCCTTTTAAATCAACGCTTACATCAAAACGAGTGCCTGCTAATAAATCAGCAGCATTACCTACTTCAAAAATACGAAATGCTGCGGTATGGGTCCACCCATAGTTATTATTAGTACCGTAATCTGACCAGGCTCTTACCGGAGCGCTTCCTGCTAAAGTGTCGGTAGAACCAGCCGTTAATACGGGTAAGCTTGCTGGGCTAATCGCTGCGGCTTGGTTTGAATAAGCGAGTGCTGCAGAGATGCCTAAAACGGCTAAGACCGCTTTACGCATTTTGTTATTTGTTTTTTGCATGATATTTTCCTTTGAAAATTTCTAGTTTTAAGTAAAAGGACTTTTGCAATTCAATCGGATATTTATAATGTGTGTGTTGATTAAATCACTGTTATCTAGATTTAATAGCTTAATATCGCCTAAATCGATATGTAACAGAGCAAGTGGTGTGCCAGTTTTTAAGAAACTTGGTTTTATAAAAGGATGTAGGGAAAGTGTATTAAAAGAATAAGTTAGAACCGTGTCATATGACACATTTTTAAGCTTAAGTGTGTCATATGACACACTTAACGATTTGTACAAATGTGCTTTAGTGTTTGTGAGAGCCTATTTCTGGGTATTGGTCTGATATTTGCATAATTTTTTACTCTTAACCTTAGTATATCGATTCCAATATTAGATGAGTTTTCACATAAGTTTATTAATGCAGCAGGGTCAAGCGGCCATTAACGCTAAAAACTTTGCCGAAGCAGTTGCATGTTTTGCGCAAGCTGCTAAAGAAAGCCCTAAAGATCCTCAAATTCAAGCCTGTTTAGGGCAATCTTATTGTTGGCAGGGTTTGCGAGCGCAAGGCCTTAAGTATTTACGTGTGTCTGGGCAATTGTTATTAAAAAGAGCTAAAAAAAATCGTGATACCCGCTTAGCTCTTGATTTAGCCGATCAGTTGCAATATTGGGGTGATTACTCTGGTTCCTTGGATGTGTGTAAGCAGGCTGTGCAAATTAATCCAGAGTATGTGCGTGGCTATCAATTACTGGCATTAAGTCATTCACGTTTAAATCAAAAGAAATCAGCTTTAGCGGCGGGAAGAAAGGCATTAAGTTTAGCCCCTGGCAGTGCCATGTTGGCTATTTTGTTAGCTACGTTAGAAATAGCAGATAATTTAAATGAAGATGCCAGAAAAAGATTAGAAAAGGTCTTAACGCATCCGGCAATCACACCAGAAGAAAAATTTAGAGCACACAAAGAGTTAGCAAGGGTGTTAGATAAACTAAAGGATTTTCAGCAGGTGTTTACGCATTTGCATGCAGCTGGAGAAATTGCACCACGCATACCGGAAGTGGCAAAACAAGATGCTGCATTAGTACCTGCGTTATTGGCAACCTATCAAGCAGAATTTACTGCGGATTTATTGGGTCGTTGGGCGCAAGCAACGTTTCCAAATCAACAACCCTCGCCAGTCTTTTTGTTGGGCTTTATGCGGACAGGAACTACCTTAACTCAAGAGGTATTGGGTGCGCATCCTAGAGTATTTGTAGCAGATGAAACTGATCTAGTGGCGTCTGTGGTTAAAGAGTTAAATCGGATATCAAAGTTTCAAGGTTCTGTGCCAGAACAATTGCGTCAGTTAGATTTTGCGGGCGTTTTATATTTGCGGGACTTTTATTGGCAACGGACTAATGCGTTGTTTGGTGACAAGATGACAGGGCGGTTGTTTTTGGATAAAACGACCATGAATAGTATTGATTTAGGGGTTATTAATTGTTTGTTTCCTGATGCAAAGTTGGTATTTTTGTTGCGTGATGCTCGTGATGTGTGCTTGAGTTGTATTATGCAGACCATGATTCCTACGCCCTCCACCGTGCATTTGCTTACTTGGCAAGGTACAGCGCAATTTTATGCGCAGGTGATGACTTGGTGGTTAACGGTTAAATCTAAGTTGAGTATGGAGTTTATTGAGTTTAAGTACGAAGACGCAGTGTTTGATTTTGAAGAGGCCTTTAAGCCCGTTTTTAGCTTAATGGGCTTGGAATGGGATCCTGTGGTAGCTGATTTTCATAAAAATGCAGCAGGTAAATATATTGCCAGTCCAAGTTTTAGCCAAGTAGCACAGCCTTTATATTCATCTTCTGTAGGCCGCTGGCAATATTATCAAGCAGATTTTGTCGAAATTATGTCGATATTGCAGCCGTTTCTTGATGTCTATGGTTATGAGTAAAAGAGTGGCATATAACCTGATTTAATATAAAAGTGTGTTATATGCCACTCTTTTTAATTTAACCTAAATGCAGAGCTTTAATATCTTATTGAAAACTATTTATTTATTTGTACTGGCACAGTAAGTGCTTTTGTAGGTGTTCTCGATGTAATTAATAGGGATAATTTTTATGGTTTTTATCAGGGATGATGATTACGGTGGAGAAAGCAGTTAAGCACTGAGTGCATAACTATTAAAGTAAGTCAATCAGATTAAATACAGGTAAAAATAGGATGCAAAAAACAAAATTAACTAAAGCCATCGCTTTAGCCGTTACCGGAGTTGCATTAACCGTGGGTGCAACAGTCGCAAATGCAAGTGCTACAACAATGTATAACACTTTTTTGACTTATGACCCAGCCGTGTCTGGAGCAAATGGTTTGAATACAAATACTGATGGTTGGACACGTATCTATGACAATGGTACAACATCTCCAGGAGTTGCTACTGGTGTACAAAGTCAGGGCAACAAAGGTGCTATTGTGCCTTGGGTAGGTACAACAGGTGGTGTTTTACCTTTTAATTATGCGGGTTCATCTAGTTTAAACTGGGCTGTTAATTTGGGTGCTGCTGGTGATTCAGCTACTGTTTCTGCTGCTGATGCACTTGCAAAATATAGTGCTACTGTTGAAATTGATACCGGTGGTGGAGCTTGGAGCGATACCTCAACGCCAACTACAGGTTGGAAGCATCAAACAGATATTGGTTTGATCTCATCTGCGGTAGATCAAAACGTTACTTTAAACTTAACAACACTGGGTAATTTGTTACCCAGTACGTTTAGTGAGTTTGGTGTCACTGTTTTTGACGGCATGGACACCAATACTGGAAACTATAGTCATCATGGTGCTTGGAATAATCCGGCTGCTTCAAAACCTTATACAGCGGACAATCCATTTGGTACTACCGGTTTAACGAATATTGGCTATAGCAATAATGTTGATGGGTTAAATGGTTACACATTTACCGCTCAAGCCGGTCATATTTACTCTATTTACTTAGGTGGGGTTGGTTTCTCAAAATGGAACACTGGTATTGATAATTACGCTTTAAATTTAACGACTTCTGCTGTGCCTTTACCAGGTGCTGTGTGGTTGTTTGGGACTGCTTTAGCGGGTTTTGTTGGTTTGCGTCGTCGTAAAACGGC
Organism: uncultured Methylococcaceae bacterium; assembly: GCA_903873165.1. Taxonomy (GTDB): domain Bacteria; phylum Pseudomonadota; class Gammaproteobacteria; order Methylococcales; family Methylomonadaceae; genus Methylobacter_C. The sequence continues at coordinate 7,535 of CAIQNQ010000130.1, forward strand.
TTAAGCGGTATTTTTAAAGTTGTTTAAGTAATAAAGCAATCATGAAGTGCTTAAAATAGATGGATCTTACAGAAACGAGTGGGCATTTTAGGCGCACTCATTTCTATTTTTTACGGCAAATTAACGTTGTTTATAAATCTTATATTAATTAAGAGTCGTCCCTCCGACTTGCATGGTGCGAAAAAAGATTTATACAACGTAATAAATTCTCAAGGATGAGAGTTTTGCCAAGGAATTTAAATAATAAAGAAAACACAATATTAAATTGTGTAATGTAGCTTTAGAAGGTTTTGTGGGAGATATAATTGAAAAGTTTAATTAATACAATAGGTTTAGCTGGGTGTGTATTGGCTGTAAATGTGGTATTTGCACATGGTCCTACCCCGGTTTCGTTGCAAAATGTACCCATTCCACCAGTACCTGGCTTAACCGATGGTGCTGATCCTATTGTAGTTAATAAAACTGCAGCCATAGCCTTGGGTAAAGCACTATTTTGGGATATGAATGTGGGAAGTGACGGTATGGCTTGTGGGTCGTGTCATTTTAGTGCTGGCGTGGATGGTCGCGTTAAAAATCAGCTTAATCCTGGAGTAAAAAGTACCAATCCTAGTGGACAAACGTTTGAAGTATTGCCGAACGGATCGGGTGGGCCAAATTATACGTTAACCTTAGCGGATTTTCCTTTACATCAGTTAAGCGATCCCACGGATAAGTTTAGTGCGGTTACTTATGCGACTGATGATGTGGTGGCTTCTGCGGGTTCATTTAGTGGTACTTATACGGGTTCTACAAAATTGACTGGCTCAAATGATCAATGCGCGCGTAGCGTAGATTCTATTTTTCATGTGGGTGGTGTTGGTACACGTCGAGTTGAACCTAGAAATGCACCCACTATAATTAATGCGGTATTTAGTCATCGCTTGTTCTGGGATGGTCGAGCTAATAATATCTTTAATGGGAGTAGCCCATGGGGTGATCGTGATCCTGATGCGGGAATATGGGTTAAAGTTAATCCGAAAAGTGTCCTTAAACAACGGTTACATTTAGAGAATTCTGCATTGGCTTCTTTAGCAACCGGACCTGCTCTAAGTGATTTTGAGATGAGTTGCCGTCAACGTACTTGGTCTGATATCGGGCGTAAATTATTATCTCGACAACCTTTACAAAATCAAAAAGTGCATAATGAAGATTCAGTGTTAGGGACTCTAAGTTTAAGTACAGCGGGTAATTTAAAGCCTGGCTTAAATACCATTTATAAAAATTTAGTGACTAAGGCGTTTAATCAAAAATACTGGTCTTATATAGCGTTAGGCCCATTTGGTAATGCGCCAGGGCAAACGCCTTATACGCAAATGGAAGCTAATTTTTCGATGTTTTTTGCGTTATCTTTGCAGCTTTATGAATCAACCTTGGTTTCTGATCAAGCCCCCTTTGATTTAAGTCCTTTTGATGCGAATAGAAGACCTACTTGGGTAGGGTTGGGTAAAACAGCCACAGAAATTGCGCAATTAAAGCGTGGTAGCAATCTATTTTTTAATAATCATTGTAATCTTTGTCATACTGGTCCATCGATGAGTTTAGCTGCGAATGCTACTAATGCGTCTTTGTTAGTACCAACACCTGGTAAAACCTTTGGCCCCGCAGTATCACCTATTTCTTATGGGCCAGACGCTTTTGGTGTAGGCGGCGCGGCAAGGGTGGCAGGTATGACTCAATATGTGGATGTAGTGACTCGTGATTTTAATACGGCTATTGTGCCTAATTTGATGGATTTAGGTTATGTCAATACGGCAGTAGGGGATCCAGATGCTGATCCAGGTGTTGACGGGGTTGATGATTACGGCAATCCCTTGTCTTTTACGGCTCAATATTTGCAGTATTTGCAAGGCAATGCGTCTGGGGTTAAAGATCCTGTTATAAATAATATCCGCGCCTGCGATTTTATTGCGGGTTTAGGTGTTAATCCATCGCCGCCTGATTATTTTTATTTTACGCCTACTGATGGTTTGATTGCTGACGGAAGTCGAGAAGGCGTGTTACGTAATCAGGATTGCCTGGACCCTGGAACTGCGTATATTCCAGCTATTTCGACTGCTCAAGCAAATATAGGTGGTTCCAAATTGCAATATGCAACTAAAGCGGCTTTTAAAGTACCCACATTGCGTAATATTGAACTAACTGGACCCTATATGCATAACGGCAGTATGGCGACTTTGCAGCAGGTGCTGGATTTTTATGCAAGACAAGGTAATTTTGATAATGTTAATTTACATTTTAATGTTACCAGTATATCTTCTAATGTTAATTCTACGATAGTTAGTCCGCTCACTGGATCGAGTAATAGTGCTGATTTAATTGCCTATTTAAAATCATTTACGGATGAGCGGGTAAGATATCAAAAGGCACCGTTTGACCATCCTGAGGTGCTTGTACCTCATGGTCATAGTGGTAATGCCCAGCTTGCCATGCAAGGGAACCCCTTAAATGGCAGTTTAGCGCAAGATGATATTTTAGTTGTACCAGCTGTTGGTGCTAATGGTTCGGTGACTCCAGTTAAACCCTTTTTAGCGCCTTAGTAAGTCGCTGAGTGAAATTAAAATTCTAGGATAATATTTATGTTTATGAAAATAAAAAACCTGCATTTAATAGGTGTAACTGTTTTATGTAGCAGTTTATGGGGTACACAAATTGCCCAAGCTGCCGTTACTTTTGATAGCTCTGCTACTTTAACCTATACCATTAATAGTATTACAAATTTAAATCCTGCGCACCCAAATGATTTATCGGCTTTAGGCGTATCGGGCTATTTTGATCAAGGTACAGATGCAACAAATTATTATTTAGCGACTACAGGTGATGGTGCAGTTGTTGCCAATAACCCCAGTTATTCAGTAGATCCCGTATCAAGTGTATTTGGTCATACTTTTAATGTGAGTGGTAGTGCAACAGCGGGTAGTGTGGATAGTTTGCATACTGGATTATTCGGTTTATTATTTGATAACTCGGGAACGGATAGCTATAGCATTGATGTGAGTTTAGGGTATGAGTTAAGCGCAGCCGTTGCTGGTTTATTTGCCACTAATTCTATTGCTTTAGATTACTTTACATTAACTGATTCTAGTATTTTTGGTTCTACAGATGCCTTGGGTGCCTACACTATAGATGGTGTCTCATTAAGTGATTCCCAAACGTTAAATGGACTGTTTGAGCATATTATTTTTAATATTGGCGCATTTGACTCGACAAATGGCCTTGATATTTTAAGTGCCAATATTGCAATAACAAGTACTATTGAACCAGCCGCAGTTCCATTGCCAAGTGTAGTTTGGTTATTTTTAAGTGGATTATTGGGCGTCTTGGGTTTTAGTAAACATAAGAAATCTAAAGATGCTTGAATTTAGTATATAGATTTTAAGTACCTCAGCTTATACATGAATCAATCTGTGTTTCAAAAAGTGGGTCGTAATGATCCTTGTACCTGCGGTAGTGGAAAAAAATATAAAGCCTGTTGTGCAAACTCACACGTTGCGGTCAACACACCTATCGGAAGTTTATTAGATATAAATAGCCTGCTTCAGCAAGCTCAACAGGCGATTGCCCAGGCTGATTTTAAATCGGCTGAAGCACTGTTTCGGCAATTACATCAAGCAAAACCAACAGATGCTTATTTTTTAGCCAGTTTGGGGCAAGCTTTATGTTGGCAGAATCTACGTAAGAATGGGGTTGGGTATTTGTTGCAAGCGGCAAAGTTATTAGAGCGCCAGGTTTTAAAAACTCGTGATCCGCACTTAGCTCTAGAATTATCCGCGCAATTATTACATTGGGGTGAGGTAAATGCCGCTGAGCGCTTGGCGCGTTTAGTGGTATCTTTAGCGCCCAATGCCCCCGCAGCACTTAATAACTTAGTACTGTGTTTAACACGAGTCAATCGTAATGTTGAGGCCTTGCCATTTGCTAAAAAAGTGGCTGACTTGTTGCCAAATAATCCGGGATGTCAGATTTTATTAGCTTTAATTGAAGATAAAACTCAGCAAACAGAATCGGCATTTACCCGTTTAGAAGCGGTGATTGCGCATAACCTTAATCCAGAACAAACGGCTAGAGCTTATTTGGAGTTGGGTGGGTTATTAGATAAATTAGGTCGTTATGATGAGGCGTTTATAGCTTTAACCAAGGCCTCCGAAGCGCATTCGGCGCTTTTAATTCAACATCCCGCACAACGTGAGTATCTGTTTGAGGTGTTAGAGCAAAATACTTTAGGATTTACGCAAGATTTATTACAGCAATGGACACGAGCTGAAATAGTGGTGGATAACTTGCCGACACCGGCGTTTTTAATGGGTTTTTTACGCTCTGGTACTACTTTAACTGAGCAGGTGTTAGGAGCACATCCGCAAATTATTACGACTGATGAAAGCACCATAGTACATGAATTGGTGCAAGAATTAGAAGCGTTAACAGGTATTAAGCAAAATACGGCTGTGGCGGTAAAGGCTTTAACGTTAGCGGATATTCAAGGTTTACGAGAGTTTTATTGGCGTAGGATGCAAGAAGAATATGGGCCTGAGGTTATGTGTAAGCAATTGGTTGATAAGAATGCATTAAATACCATGGATTTAGGGGTTATTAGTGTGATTTTTCCTGAGGCCAAAATTATTTTTGCTTTACGTGACCCAAGAGACATTTGCCTGAGTTGCTTTATGCAGGCATTTAGCGCGACTCCAGCGACGGTTAATTTATTATCTTGGTCAGGTATAGCCAGACAATATGCGGCTGTTATGGGTTATTGGTTGGCAATAAGAGGATTAATTCAGCCTACTTATTTGGAATTGCGTTATGAAGATACTGTGACTGAGTTTGACAGCACTTATCGCAAGGTTTTTGAATTTTTAGGATTACCTTGGCATGCAGGCGTAGAGCAGTTTCATGTGCGGGCAAAGGGTAAGTATATTTCTACGCCCAGTTTTGCGCAGGTGTCGCAACCGGTTTATAAGAAATCAGTGGCGCGCTGGAAACATTATGAATCTGAGTTTTCCACTGTGATTAAGGATTTACAGGCTTATATTAAAGAGTTTGGATATGAATCATAAAAGCTCTAATACTGTTTGGTATATGCCAACTATTAATCGAAAGGATCGAGAATTATTACATCGACATAAAAGTGCGGTAATTTGGTTTACTGGTTTATCAGGTTCTGGAAAATCAACTTTAGCACATGCTATTGAAGCTTATCTTTATGAGTTGGATATTTCAACTTATGTGTTAGATGGCGATAATGTTCGGCAAGGATTGTGTGGTGATTTAGGTTTTAGTGATGCGGATAGGGTTGAGAATATTCGCCGAGTTGGAGAAGTGGCTAAGTTATTAATAGATTCGGGTGTTTTGACACTGACAGCGTTTATCTCACCCTTTAAATCCGATAGAGCGGAAGTTAGAAAACATTTTGCTCAGCACGATTTTATTGAGGTTTATTGTCAGTGTTCAGTAGAAGTCTGTGAAGCTCGGGATGTTAAAGGCTTGTATAAAAAAGCCCGCTCGGGTGAGATAAAAGATTTTACCGGTATAAGTTCGCCTTATGAAGCTCCTGAACAAGCCGAATTAGTTATTAATACTCAAGCTTTGTCACTAGATGATAGTGTGCAAGCAGTGTTAAATTTATTGCGGGATAGAAATTTGATTGCCTAGTTTTAAATTAGCCGTACCAGTATCAGTTAAAGAAACAGAAGCTCTGGTGTGATTCTTTCCGCTAAATTATTTGATTTATCTGCTATTAATTTGAAACATAAAAAAAGCCCTACTCTTTCGAGTAGGGCTTTTTATTTTAACGACCTAAAATAATATTAATTATTTAGGGGTTTTTTCACAATGTTGCGCACAAATCGGATCTTTTGAATCTTTATGATCTGCACAATGTTTAGTGCAATCGTGTTCAGTTACTGCTTTTGCATCACAATGGGTTTTACAAGTTTTGTCCATTACATCATGATTATCCGCACAATGTTGTGCGCAATTATGCTCAGCTACCGCTTTATCATCACAATGCGTTTTGCAGGTTTTATCCATTACATCATGGTGATCATCACAATGCTTGGTGCAATTGTGCTCAGCTAGGGCTTTTTCATCACAGTGCGCTTTACAGATTTTGTCTTTTTTACCGTTCTTACTTTCTTTACAATGTTTTTTGCAATCATGCGCACTTTTTGCATGATGCTCATCACAATGGTCAAGGCTGGATGGTAATTGATTATTTGCAACGATTGGTTCTGGCGTTACTGCAGGTGCAACGACAGGTGCAACTTCTGTGGCTGCAACAACGGGTTCTGCAGTCGCTTCAGTTAACGGTTTTTGTGCTTCACAACCTGTTAAGGCAACCGCTGCAAAAAAACTGGTAGCAATTAATAGATTTTTAATATTCATAGCGTCTCTCTTATTTTATATAGTCCATCGAAGCAAAAATTATATGCTTGATTGAAGCACAAAACAAGAAAATACCACACCTTACATGTTTATTATAGCTAACTTGCAAACTGTGTCATATCACACCCTTTTTTAAAATAGCTTGACCTAATTCAAGCTAGATCTTTAGTAGCAATTTTATTAATAATGTCTTTAATCGCCATCGTTTTAAACTGCGTTTCAAACGACACTTTAAAGTCATGATCAAAACTATTAAATAACGTTTCAGCGTGCTTTATTTTTTGTTGCTCATCCATAAATAACGCTCTTTTTTCCTTATCTTTAGTTTCAACAATGAGACTGAGGGCTTTTTTTCCATCCGCATACTTAACGACATAAGCAAAATCAGGTGAATAAGTGCCGCCACCGGCAACGGGTATACGTATTGAGTTTTTTGGTATCTTGGTAAAGACAATAACTTCTATGATCGTAGTGACAATGTTTTCTCGTTCTAAATCCGAATCGTAAAAAACTTCTTCAAAGAGGTAACGATCGCTCGGTATTATGTTTGAATCCTTTTGCGTACCAAGCCCTGAAGTTGTAATGGCTTTAAGCGGCTCTCCCTCAGTATCTGTAAATACAGTCGGGTGAATCTTATTGGATACCTTATTGAAAGTAATCTCATATTTAGAAAAGGCATTATCGAGTAAATATTTGTTAAAACCAGACTGGATAACGCGGATGCTTGGTTGGCTTAGATATAGATTAATATCCAAATCATTCTTTATGTCAATAAAAACCTGATGCAAGGTGTTTAAATTAATGCTCAAGGCACGAGCGAGTGCTAATGAAAAAGCAGAATAACTCATCGTAACCAGTGGCAAAATATTATTATTTAAGGCTTCATCTACCCGAGTATATGCGGTGTTACCGATAAATTCAATCTTTGCACGACGTGTAATACTGCCTTGGGGTTTAAAGGTCTCTTTGTTATCGATAAAATAGGCTTTAAGGATGTTCTTAAATTCAGCCTCGTTATTAATTTTATATTCCAAAATAACCCGTTGATTAATGGCTTCCCACAAGGCTTTTAATTCATCATATTTTCCGGCTCTAAGGGTTGCCTTAGTTGCAGGGTTATTTCCACTCCTGACTTTACCTGACTTTAAGCCAAAAATATCTGGATAAAATGTTTTTAATAGGTCAAAGCCCCCGTCTTTAAAATCATTGGCGCGGTTAATAGCACCGGCCTCATCAAGAGATTCGAGAATAGTATTACGACTTAACTCAGGATAAGCCTGCATTATTTTACTAATCAGCGCCTCCGTTAACGTTGTTTCAATAGTGGCATCGGCAAAACCAGATTGACTATTTATTTCATTAATCAGTGATTCAGCAAATTCTTTTTCAGTAAAATCCACGTAATAATGTAACTCAAACTTCTCATTTTTTACGCGACTCATATACTCATTAACGGGTAAACGAAGCCCACGACCGACCTCTTGTAACTTTGATGTTTGTGAGCCACTTGATCGCAGTTTACAAATCTGAAAGACATTAGGGTTGTCCCAACCTTCTCGAAGCGTCCACTTTGAGAAAATAAACCGCCGGGGATTATCCAAACTTAACAGACTTTCTTTGTCATGTAGGATCTCTGTAATCTCCTGTTCAATTTTATCGTCCTTGTCAGTGTTATCTTTTGAAAAATAACCACCGTGAACGAGTGAAAGATCTTTTAATGTTTTCTCTAGATACGTTCTATAAAAGGGATGCGTTTCTGTTTTAAGCAATGCCTCTGCCTGCGCTTTAACTAATGCCTCAAATTTGGTTTTTAACGTACCGGTAATTTGATGATGACTTCGATAGCCTTCAATATCGTCGATAAAAAATAAAGTCAGTGGTTTTATTTTAACGGTTCGTGTTAAAAAGCCGCGCTCAATCTCAAAATGTTTTTTTACTGCGGTTGCAATCATCTTATCTTGAAGTGATTCTGAATAAGAATACGGATTTATGGCCTCGCCCTTTTTTAGTTCCAACCCATTAGAAAGCAATACTAGAGTTTTGTTATGGTTCTCAATAGTAACGCCAGCCATAGCCGAATGAATCTTAACTAAACTGTCACCCTGGGTCAGGGTAAACTGCTCTGAATAGCCATTATTAGTTAACTCAAACACCACTTCATGACTATCAATATTTTTAAGTTTGATAGCCATTGCGTCTCCTCCCTCAAACTCTTCTACATAGGTAACAACACCCTTCACCAAGTCTTGATTAAAGGCATCCACTGCGGTCAGTTCATGAATCAGGTTTTCGTAATGATTATTAAAAGTAGCGCCAAAACGCAGAATAAATTGAGAACCTATTTTTTGAATATTATCCCACGTTGTTTTTTGAGGCGGAAACTTATGAGGTTCATCAATAATAGTAAAGGGCTTTACGGTGGTCAATGCAGCAAAGGGTGAGTCAAAACTATCAAATATCTGACGATCAAAAGACTTCGTCATCGTCGGTGAGTTAATCATACCGGCATTAATCACTAAGATATGCAGAGTTGATTCGTTTTTTATGGCCTCAACAAAGTCCACAATCGCTTGTGGCATATAGGATTTTTTGCCTTTACCCTTTTTTTGGCTTTCAACGACATGGACTTTTAAGCTTCGTTGATAATCCTGTTTAAAGTGTTCTTGAGTCGCCTTAGATTTTAAAAAACTAACCGTGCCTGCCTTAATTGACAGGGTCGGCACCACTACAATAAACTTACTAATACCCTGTGATTTGTTAAGTTCAAAAAGGGTTTTGGCATAGGTATAGGTCTTGCCCGTCCCAGTTTCCATTGATATATCCAGTACACGACTGGATTTATTAATGATTGGAGTCTGGCCTTTATTGATCTTTTGTAACTTTTGAGTTTCAAAAATGCGCAGGGCATAATTAAACTCTTCAAAGATCAAGCAGGGATTGCTGACTTTTTCTATGGCTGGAACGGAATCATTTTTAATTTCAAAGCCATTTAAGACATTTAAGATGGCGTCTATTGCATTGTTTTGGTGAGCTAAGTCACGTTCAAAATTAAACCCCGCCACCTTAGTACCTAAATTCCACGCTGATATTTTTAGATTTTTTGTTTTGATAGTGCGTGAGGGCTTCTTTAAGCTCACGTTGATGTTTACTATCAAAATTATGGGCAAATAAGACTAATCGCTCAATATCAAAGGCCTTGTCCTTATCGGTATCATCGAGTTTTTGTAAGAGTATCACCAGTGCATGATGGCTAAAACCACTTTGTATTAAGTAAAGTATTTTTTGATGTTGATAGGCGCTATAACCCGCTAAATCGATCAGATTAAGAGACACCGTTAACGCAATACCATCGTAGACTTTCCAGGTCGTCAAAAGATCATCCAACTGGTCATTGTTTAGATTGGAACCATTAAAAAATAAAGGGTCTGTTGACTTAAGTATTTCATGATCAACCAGGTAACCTTCTGGCATTGGAACCGTCTCGAAGATTTTAAATCCTAAATCACCTTGATAATCAGGATGCTCAGTTTTGATTTTTTCAGCAGCCTTTTCTATGCGAGCTTTGGTAATGTCAAAGATAGTTTTGTAGCCGGCTTTGTAGGCTTCAGTTTTTTTATCAATGAGCTCGGGTAGTTGTACCATAATGAAAGAATAGTTATTTTTGCTCTCGACATTTAAATCCATTACGGCATGAGCTGTTGTGCCTGAGCCTGCAAAAAAATCCATGATAATATCTTTGCTTTCAATACACAGTTGCGGTATTAAGGTTGTTAATAACGAAGCGGGTTTTGAATAATCAAATACATTACCGCCTAAAAGACTTTGTATTTGCCGCGTACCTTCACTATTAAGCCCTACCTTGTCTATAATTAAAGATGATAGAGGATTGTATGTACCTTTAAGCTCTGCTTTAAATCTTTTTTGCATGGGTCGTTTATCGGTATCATCTGGAAATATAACACGCCCCTCCTCAATCATTTTGGCCATTGATTGCGGAATAAATGCCCAAACTCTGTTCGGATTAAAGGGATATATTTTTCCAGTTTTCGGATCTACTAAGTCATAAGCCTGATTTGGCCTCATAGCCGCTGTCATTCCTACTGTTAAATCGCCCAAAACCCATGAACCACGAGGATCATTATCTGGATTTGAGTAGCTTTTAAAATCTTTTTCTATTCCCTGAAATCCTTTTAGCCCGCCTTTCTGATAAGTTATTACATATTCATGATCTGTTGAAACATTATTATCAGCCATGGCTGAAGACGCTCTGCGCTTCCAAATAAATTCAGTGATAAAATTCTGCTCACCAAATATCTCATCACATAGCACTCTTAATTGTGCAACCTCATTATCATCAATCGAAATAAATATGACACCATCATCTTTCAGTAACTCACGGGCAATATATAAACGCGGATACATAAAGGTTAGCCAAGCACTATGACTATTGGCTTTACTTTGGGTAAAGTCAAGAATACGCTTTGCTTCATCCGACTCAATACCGGCCAATCGGGATAATTCATCAACGGTAAACTTACGGTCATCCTGATAAACAAAGCCATCTGTGCCGGTATTGTAAGGTGGGTCAATATAGATCATCTTAATCTGTTCGTGATACGCACTTTTTAAATGCTTTAACACCTCAAGATTGTCGCCTTTAATCAGTAAGTTCTCCGTATTTTTATTTTCAGGTTTTTGATTATGAACTTTATCTTCTGATAAAAAGGTTAGGGGATTTTCGTTTGCCAATAACCGGGCATAAGACTTACCTAACCAATTTAAACTATACGATTCTTTTGAAAACGCGGTTCCATGTTCACTGACAAGCGCCTGAAGTTTATCGGGCATAAAAGCGCCGTGCTTATCAAAGCACTGCGGAAAATGCTTTTTAAGGATTTCTATTTGCGTGCTAATAGCCGTTACTTCTGAATTATCGTTAAAAGGTTTTGTCATTTTTATTAGATTAAATGTTGTTATCACCACTCATCTATTTTTATAATTATGAATGATGAAAATTAATTCTTAAATCACGATAAATTTAAGATTTGTGTCTTTTTGGCGGAATTTAAATCGGTTGTAACTTTCGATACACAAAGATAAAAAATGAGGCTAATTAAAACTCGTCAACTTTAAATCCCAAGGCTATCGCCGCTTGAGCAAACATTTTATCAGCCGTAGCAATTGTATCAAACCCATAATGCTGGGCTATCGCCAAATGCATAGCATCTAATGTGCGCAGGCTATGACTAGGTAATATGGATATCAAATTTGAAGCGCTTTCCAAATGCTTATCTTCAATCTTGTATAAAACTAAATGACCTTGAGAAATATCATCCAGGAAAGTCGCATAAATTTGCGCTTCCATTTCAGTGCTTATTTCCGGCATTCTTTTACGCCTTGCCAATAGACAACGCATTTCGGTTTTAGTAAGTGAACTAACCGCAGCTTGGTTAAGACTGATTATATATTCAGTGACTTGCTCCGAGTTAGCTTCTGAAAGATACCATTTCGCTAGAACACTGGTATCTAAATAAACACTCGCATTAGCGTTCGTCACGATCTTGCCTAATCAATTCCTCTGAAGAAGATATCAAATGCCCCTGTTGTAAAGAACGTAAATCAGCATGATTAGGGCGTTTTTTTATGCCTTTTATGGGGAGTACTCTTGCAATAGCTTGTTTATTTCGGGTAATAATTAATTCTTGCTGTTCTTCGACTAGCACATCAAGTTTCCCTAATACGCTACGCATTTCCCTGATATTGAGCTGTTTCATAAGATTGTACAAGTCAATTGTGCCACTAAAAATCATAGTGTAGCACGCAGTATCTAAAATCATAAAAATCTTGATGAGAAGTCATCTGTTTGAGTTTATTGTGTGATTCGAAAAAAAAGAACTATCCAATAACGATTATCCAAAGACTAACAGTGACAGCTCTATTTTTCACCAAGTCTTTGGAACAAACACCGCTGGGTTAGCTAAATCTAAATGTCCACCATTTTGCGCAATAACATACAGCCCTTTTTTAATCGCATAAGCGGCAACATTATCGGGTATCACCATGCCAGCAACAGCCCCTAAAATACGATGAGCTTTATAACGGGGAATCATGCGTTTAATTTTAGCTAAGCGCTCAAGATGTTCATTAACATCATCAATACTTAAATTGCTTTTGCACTCAATTGCTACCGTATCTAAATCGTTCACCACGAGTAAATCAATCTCTAAAGCTTCACCGTCACGCTTAACAGAAATATTTTGCTGAACCCCATGTACATCAATTCCGCATTGCTGAAATAATCTAACAGCCGCAGGTCGAACGGCTTCTTCTACAAACTCACCTAAGCGATTACCTAAGCGCCCAACACTAGTCGTCACGGCTTTAACTTCTTTTGAAGTCGCTTTAGCTTCTCTGACCATCTCCTGGATTTGTTTGTCTGTTTCTTTAAACCGACATTCCGCACCCCCTGCTATTCAGAATTAGCATATAAGAGAACATAACGCTCACCGAGTAAGTTAAGCAGTTGATGATGGAAAGCGTTGCAGTTCAGTACGATGCTTCGGACATTGTCGCAGACCAACAGATGGATGGTTGAATTTTGCGCTGCCGTGTTTCGAGTACGGATGCAACGCCTGCCTCAATGCGATAACTGATAATGGCGGGTTTACAGTCTTTGCCTGGGCGTCCTTTGTCTTTGAATCCGAGCACTTCGACGATGCGCGAATCGTGC
>CAIQNQ010000131.1 GCA_903873165.1 uncultured Methylococcaceae bacterium
TGCTTTAAACCACTACGCTGCCAGTTTTCTATGTGGGTAATCCACTTACTCGGTAGGCTCATCAACTTATCTCCTGAGAAAAAGACTAAGCATGATGGTTTTGTCCAGGTTTAACTAGATGGGACGGTTGGACGCATACAAACAATCTATGATATTCGCGTGCAGATTCTTCAACATCCACCGTATCAAAAAGCCCCCCAATCACTGCTAATAAATCAGCTCCAGCCGCTAATAATGGGCCTGCGTTTTCTGGCAGTATGCCACCAATTGCGACCATAGGAACTGATACCTTAAGCTTTGCTGCTTGCAGTGTTGATAACTCGGCCGGGGCAGCTAAGGGTTTGGAGTTAGAAGGGAAAAAGCGCCCGAAAGCCACATAAGTAGCACCTTGCGCTTGTGCTTCTAAAGCCTGCTCTACTGAGTTATAACACGATGCACCGATAATAGCCTCAGCACCTAAGCGTGTTCTCGCGTGCGCAATTGCGCCATCCTCTTTACCGATATGCACGCCATCAGCACCTACTTTGATTGCCAACTCTACATCATCATTAATCAATAACGGTACATTATAGTGATGACAAACCCTTACTAATTCTGTAGCTAAAGCGACAGCATCAAGCGGATTTTTATCTCGGTATTGCACAACCACCGCTCCACCCTGAATAGCGGCTTGCACTTCTTTTATTATAATATCTGGGGATTTATTATCTGTTTGGGTAATGGCATACAGTCCTTTGGTTGGAAACTTCAAGATTCATCCTCCATCCAAAATAAACGATTAGGAATAAACTGCCCTTTTCCGGGTTTATAAGCACTGTTTAAAGAATTCCAGGTATATTCTTGCGCTTCCATAACCGCTTGAATAGGCTCCAATCCATGCGCCATTAACGCTGCAATACTGGTGGCTAACGTACAGCCAGAACCATGATAACTTTCAGGCAATCTATCCCAAGTGTAAGTCTCCCATATTTGATTATCATAAAACAACTGATTGCTGACCGCAGGAGTTGATTCATGTGTGCCCGTAATTAAGACATACTCACAACCTTGAGCAAGCAATTCTAAGCCACATTCTTCTAAATCATCAAAACCAATTAATCGGCGCGCTTCTTCACTATTAGGCGTTAAGACAGTCGTACATGGCAGCAACAGCTCTACGAGTTCGGTTATTAACTGCTCACTGGATAATTCAGTACCACCACCGGCTGCTAAAACCGGATCTAATATAACGGGGATATGTGGATGCGCTTTTAAAATCTCATAAATAGCATAAACCGTTTCATGATGCCCTATCAAACCAATTTTAATGGCATTAATTGTTAAATCAGCTAATATCCTATTAGCTTGGGAGATAATATTTTCTGGGCTTTGCGGGATTAACTTAATAACGTTGCGCGTATCTTGCTCCGTTAATGCCGTAATAACACTGGCAGAATGGCATTGATGACTGACCAGCGTTTCTATATCCGCTTGAACTCCAGCCCCACCACTAGGATCGTGACCAGAAAAAGAAAGTACCACAGGACAATGTGTAGACATGAATTTCCAAAACTAATTTTATCTACTAACTAAATGGTGCCCCGAAGACGATTCGAACGTCCGACCTGCCCCTTAGGAGGGGGCCACTCTATCCTACTGAGCTACCGGGGCTTAATGATGGTAATTTTAACATAAACCCAAAGCCTAATAATTAACTTTTAGGCTAATGAACATTAAAGCTTAACAATTATGTCGCTTAAGTTGTTAGTTGTGGTGCAATTTGGATAGCGACTGATTTAAGTAACAGTATCGGTGGAGACAAAACTTTTCCTTCGGTATCTTGATTAGTGTTTTAATGCAAAATCAGTTCCAAGTGCGTTCGGGCTTTTTAACTATTAAAAATGCTTTAATAATTAACAAAGCGCGTTTATCCTCGGTTTTTCTCTGCCGTAAGTTTTTGCAACCAAAAGATAATTCGAATAATCAATAATAGTATTAACAATATTGCAAAAGTGACTGGGTTAGTGAGATTTTTTTCACTAACCAACAAAAATGTGCAACGCCACCAATAGCACTTATATAAACTAGACGGTGAAGCCAACGCCACCGTTTACTCAGGGGGTAGGGGCTGAATAATTACAATGTGATTGATATTAGATAGAAATAAAAAAATTAAATATTCAGGTTGAAAAGATTAGAATAATAGTTATAATAATCGTCCGTTCCAAAGCAGGTAATTAGTGTTTTGAGGTGGTAAAGTTAGATTGCCTAATAAAAATGTGTTGACA
>CAIQNQ010000132.1 GCA_903873165.1 uncultured Methylococcaceae bacterium
A
The DNA here is from genome assembly GCA_903873165.1 of uncultured Methylococcaceae bacterium. Taxonomy (GTDB): domain Bacteria; phylum Pseudomonadota; class Gammaproteobacteria; order Methylococcales; family Methylomonadaceae; genus Methylobacter_C. The sequence goes on from CAIQNQ010000132.1 coordinate 2, forward strand.
AAGAAATATCCAGAGGCCAAAAGATGGTTAGAAGAGCAATATATAAAATTTGCAGATATTCATTTTGATGACGACCGATTTACAGACGAAGATAAGGTTGTTTTTAATCACCAGAATTGTGGCAATACATCTTATTATGGCTCCTATAATTTAAAAGATTGTCGAGCTTTCGAACCTTATGAAATGGCAGCTGAAAATGGTAGTGAAAATGCTAAAAACTGGTTAGCTGAAAGTAAAGCTAAGTTTACCCAGATAGATTTTGATGATGCAAAGTTTGCTCAAGATGATGTTTATATTTTTTGGCTTACTAAAGCGGCGAAACAAAATAATGTTGAAGCCCAATTTCGTTTAGCATTATTTTATTTAGAAGGTAAAAGAGGGGTAAATGAAGCTGGAATGGATACTGGCTGGGATAGTCGTCGTAAAGGAATGGAATGGTTAGTTGAAGCGAGTCTCAATAAATATCAAGCGGCAGATGAATGGATAATTAATGCCTGCTTACCTTTACCATTTCCCCATTTAGTAGGTAAAGAGGATGCCGATGTTTCTTATAAATTTGCTTTTGAATGGTGCAGAAAAAAAATTGCCGATGATCCGAACTCTAGTGAAGTTTTAATGTGTTTAGGTTTATTGTATTTGTTGGGTAAGGGAGTGGAGCAAAACGAAGACTTAGCTTTAGATTGTTTTCATAAGATAGACTACTATGATATCGATGGTACAGAGATGTACAGTTTGGCTGCTTTTTTTATGTATCTAAAAAAAGAAGATTTTACTTTCGTATCAGGTTACGGTTTAGATTATGTCATATCTTATGTAAATGACATTTTTATGAGGGGTAAGTTCTACAAATCTCAACTTTTATTACCTGATTTAATGATTGAAATCCTTTGTGAGCGAAATGAATTTCATTTATTGGGTGATTTATTGCATAATACGGATGACGATATAATAAGGGATGATGATATTGTTAAGGCTAGATACGATCGGGCTTTCTCTTCGTTAATCGATACAATGCGTCGAAAATATTTGCTAGATAAGGAATTGCAAGAGAAAAACAGACGGCTTGAAGAGAAAGAAAAAGAACTCGAAGACATGATGTCGATGTTCGCGCATAAGTTTCGAAGCCCTTTAGATGCCATTATTTACAACACCCAACATGATAATCAGGTTGAGCTATATACAGAAGCCGCCCAAACCATGCGGGGCTTGTTGAATATCTTTAGTATTATTTCTACTGATACGGATATTCTTAAAGACAAGATTAAACAAGACAATCAGGGTAGCGGTAATTTAGAGGCTGTTTTTTGTAAAACCCTCGATATGATTCTACTGCATTTACTGTCTGTTTCAGGTGCCGAAAAAATCCAGCAACATTATTTGGGTTATGCAAAAGCACAAGGTCAGTGTGATACTCAAGTAAGTTACAAAACGTGGTGTGAAGAGTATTTTGAATTAGAACAAACGATGCAAGCAGAATGGGAAGCCAGTTATGCACAGTTACTCAAGCAATCCCCCACTTTAGAACAACGACTCGCTTGGTTAGAGGAACACTTTTTTAAGCTGGAGTTTATCGGTTATGACAGAGCTGATATTCAATTTAAAGAGTACGGTACGACTGAATCTTTACTCACGATATTACTTAATGAAATATTAGTGAACGTTTTCAAGTATTATTCCTCAGAAAGTAAACAGGCTGTGGTACTTGAATGGGTGGAGCGTGAGGGGTATCAAGTGTTGATTTGCCGTAATCCCAGTATCCGTAGTGAGCGCACCATTATAAAAGGCAGTCATAAAGGTCATGTTTTTTTATCCACGTTAGCGCGTAAGACCGATAGTCTGTTTAATAAACCCATTCCACAGGATGATTTTGTTCTTGAGTTTGGACTTCCGAATGAGCTTTTAATCTCTAAATGAAGGTGGGTAATGAGTTATTTTTTGTGGGTAGAGGATTTTGCAGGTGTAACTGGTGGTAAAGACATTGCCTATAATGTTTTGGGTGGAATTATTGATCCAACTAAATTATTGGGTAATAAGAAAGTATTAAAGCGTGATTTAGAGTCAGAAGGTATTTTCATTGAACTGGATTTTGGTCATGGTTTAGATTTTATTCAGGAAAAATTGGCAGATATTGATTACATCATTCTTGACATAAATTTACCTGCTTATTCAGGCAGTGAACCCAAAGACAATGTTTTAAAGTTACTCGAAAAATGGCATGGATATATATCAAGCGATAATGAAAATTCAATAGCTATATCGGCAAAAGCATTGCAAGAAATAGCAGGGTATCATCTTTACACTGAGTTAGTTTTTAATCTAGGCTTTCCAAAAGAAAATATTTTGTTTTGCTCCAATCATGGTAATGACCTCAAATCTATAGTTGAGGCATTTGATAAGGCAAAAATTGAATTACCTCCAATTTACAAAAAGGAAAACAATGAAGAGGTGCAGGAATGGGTTAAAGCCCGTCATCAAAATCCTTATTCAAGATTACGAAGAGGCATTATTGAAGGCTGCAAGTACCTAAAAATATTAACTGAAGATAAATTGCGTTTTAACGGCTTCATAAAAGACCCTGAAAAACAGATTAGCCCGGCAGATTTACATGATTATTTGGAAGTATTAGAAAACTTCTTACCCTTAAGTCCCTGTGATTCTAAGAGTTCAAATCTATATAAACTATTTATTCGTATCTTAGCTCATGAGTGGGAGGCTGCTGAACCCAAACAGGTTGGTCAAAAAGAAGGGTATGCTTTTGCCTGGATTATGAAAATAACTCGTAACTGGTTGGCGCATAGTAAAGTATTTGAACAGTTAACACCTCAAGATGTCGCCTATTTATTTATCGTTAATATGAGGGCTATGTTTGATTTAGGTCATGAGCTATTACCCTATGAAAAACATTTACTCATTTTATTCAAAGATGTACTTTCAGTAGAAGATTTTAATAATAAAGTTGGATATAACCCCAAAAGAAAAGACGATAGAAACCCTACTGGACGTGATATACCTTTAACCGAAAATTACGGACTTTTACTGAGTAAAACCGGAAATACTTGGCAGGCTATTAATTTTCATGATGCCTTAAATAACCTACAGAAAAATAAAGATAAAGACATAGACAACGCTTTTTTTATTAAAGGACTCTATCAATCCTTTTGGTTTTTGACATCAAGTGGCGGTGTATTCATCCCCGAAGACAAAGAACAACTCAAAAAGTTTGCCGTATTGAATTATCAATTTAAATACTTTGATTATCGGCAACCCAACTATCTTTTTGAGTTAGCCCGACATATTTATAACCGTAGTTTCTTATAAGGCAATTACCATGACCACACTCGTTGAAACAAAAATCCCCGACCAACTTTGGCAACAAGCACAAAATATGGTGCAACAAGGCTGGATAAATAACATGGACGCACTAATTGCTGAAGCAATTCGGCGCTATGTTGAGTCACATCAACAACTTCTCAGCGAACGTTTTATTCAGGAAGATATTGAATGGGGCTTACATGGAGAAGACTAAAGCGATTGTCATCGCTGATGCTGGGCCGATTATTCATTTGGATGAATTAAACAGCCTAAGTCTGCTTACCGGCTTTGATAAAATTATCATTCCGGAAACAGTTTGGCATGAAGTGCAGCATCACCGCCCCCAAGCCTTGCATCATGCGGCTGATCTTGCATTCGTTCGCCTGTCTGCTTTAGATTTTTCACCGCAAGTAGACGCGCTTACCCCAATTTATACTTTACACGCCGGAGAGCAGGAAGCTTTGCATTTGTGTGTTGAGTTTAAAAATAGTTTATTGATAACCGACGATACCGCAGCCCGCCTTGCAGCAAAAAGTCTGGGCGTGGCAGCGCATGGAACACTAGGTATCTTAGTTCGCACCATTCGAGAACAAACCCGTTCAAAATCAGAAGTCCTGGAATTATTACGCGCTATTCCCACTCAAACGACATTGCATATTCGTGCTTCTTTATTGGCAGAAGTGATATGCAAAGTAGAAAAAAATACTTAACCGTTTTCTAATTTATTGTACCTTTAGTTCTCATGCCTGTATCGTTTATCCAATCACTCATCCCACTCTTACCTCGTTTTGCTGAAGAAGACGGTGATTTCTACAGTATTCATCGTGACGTGTTAATTGATGCATTATCCCATCAACATGAACTGGATCGCTCCCTTTCTGAAAACACAGTTACCTTAATAGAATCCTTGCTAAACACCCTAGCCGTTTTAGATACTGAACATTTAAAAAGAGGTGAATGGTGTTTTGTGTCTTTCCCTGCACAATTAATGGCCTTGTCTATTTTAACAGCCATCAGTGATCATAACTCTCGATTATTCGCGCCCAGCTTCTGGAACACTCAAGGAATATCCAATGACAAAAAAGATCAGCAACGTGATGTCTTACGCACTTTAGAAACAGCGAGGGTTAAGAATCATGCCTATTATCAAGTGCAGCCCATTCGGTATTGTTATGTAGCCTGGAGCATAATCAAATTAGACAATCAGGTTTTATTTTATCAGCGTGAGGATACTAAAAAGCGTTTTGATAAATCAGCCGGTGATTATGGCCTGATTGGCGGACGCGCTAATCAAAATGATGTATCAAGTGTCGATAAAGTAGCGGTGCTTAAAGCCTTACAATCACCTCATTCAGCACTCATTAAAGAGGCTTTGCCTGAAACCTTAAAACGAGAATTGCGAGAAGAAGCGGGTTTGTTATTTGAAACACATTACACCTTTACACCGTGGAGAGCATTAAAGCCGTATCAACAAGTGCAAGGAACTGCACCTAATCATGCTTTAACTGAATATTATCTGGATATTTTTCAGATTGAATTAACGTTAGAGGGTTATCTGTATTTGCTAGAAAAAATTAAAGGTGATGAGCGCTTAGTATGGTTTTCGTTAGATGAAATAGCGAAAGGTGAAACGTCTGACGGTAAGATGGCTTATATCAAAGCGTTATTCGATGATTTTGACAATGATAGAACCGCTCTTAAGACGGCATTGCAGGAGTTACCCGATAGTTTTAATAGTGCCTATTTATGCCAATTGTCCAAGTATGGTTTAACATTACCTTTTGATCATCATAAACCATTAATAGCTGGCGTATTAGGTAAAGAAAAGTCCCTGAAAATAGAGCCGTCTGAGTATCAACTAAAGTTGTTATTGGCTTTAGCTGCGCATTTACGGGGTTTTGAGTTTGAAACATTACCCCAAACAATTAGGCTACATCCTTTGGGTTGGCTTGAGGTTAAGCATGATCCTAGTTTACAAAGAGAACTTATCCAGTTGGCCACTTTACTTAAAAGTGCCGATGTAGACTTTAATATCGAGAATGTCCGGGATACCTTTTTCCGTTTATCGATAACCCCTGAGATTGTAAACTTTGATGAGTCACTGTTTTCATTCGTGCTTAAACAGTCTGATTTAGATAGAGTTGAAACTAAAATTGCAGTGAGCATGCACAGGGAGAGTTTTGATACGGCGATAGGCAGAGTTAAGGGTAAAACAGAAGAGTTTAAGTTGACGCTTGAGTTTGTTAGTCGCTTAAAAGACTTGGCTGAGAAGGACTGGAATGCCGATAATGAGTATGCTGTAAAAATAGAAGATGCTTATAAAAAGGGCTTACATAAAGACGCTACCTTTTTAGCACTAGGCTTAAGAGCTTTAATTCGTCGAGAAGTGGGTATGATAAAAGTCACTATTCCCTTTATAAAAAAGTAAAATGCCAATATTCTTATAAGATAACTATATGACTACTATTAATAAGTTAGATCAGCTGGATTTAAGCGAAACTTACAGTTATGCCGACTATTTAACATGGCAATTCGATGAGACTATTGAATTAATTAAAGGTAAAATTCACTTGATGTCACCTGCACCCAATGTGCGGCATCAAAGTATTGTGACTGAATTAGGCGGTCAGCTTTATCCCTTTTTTCGTAAAAAGCCTTGTAAGTTGTTTTATGCACCATTTGATGTGCGTCTATACAATGAAAGAAAATCAATTCTTACTAATCAAGATATTTTTACCGTAGTTCAGCCAGATTTATGTGTTATTTGTGACCCAAATCAACTGGATGCTCAAGGTTGTAATGGAGCACCTGACTGGATTATTGAGGTTTTATCTAAGGGCAACTCTAAGCGTGAAACTCAAGAAAAATTCGCTTTGTATCAAGAGAGTGGGGTTAAAGAATATTGGCTTGTTTTTCCTTATGAGCAATCGGTTCATCAATTTGTATTAAATGCCCAAACAGAAAAATACGAGCTTATTAAGATGTTTTCAGGTGATGACCAAGCTAGTCCAGTATTATTTCCAGACTTACTCATTGATCTGTCAGACGTGTTTGCTGAGTAACTAGTCAGATTATTAAACTTACTCCGCGTATTCTGATTGGATGGACAAGGATATGGTGTTTTTTTAACACACTGAGAAGTCGAAATGATAAAAGTCACTATAAACTTATAAAGAAGTAAAATATCTCACCTACAAACATTTTGATATTTACCAACAGGTGGTAAAGTAGACTCTGGTTAAAAATATTAAAATGTATTGCTGATGAAATATTTTAATTTTTGATAAAAATGAAGGTTTTTCCTAGCAAAGAGGATGTCTTGATGTCAACTGTTCAACCTTACCAAATTAAAACTAACAACCAAGAAGTTGTTATTACATTAAATCGATCGTTAATAGAACCCAAAAAACTTGAGCAATTTTTGGATTATTTGTCTATTAAATCAATTCAACAAAAAAGCTTGCTTTCAGATGATTCAGCAAACCAGTTAATAAGCGAAATTGATAAGTCTGTCTGGGAAAAGCAAAAAAACTTGTTTGAACAATGAGAACATTAAAATCACCAATCATTGTTGACACTAATATTATCTTTTCTGCACTATTAAGAAATCAAACAAAATTCACCGAAGTTTTATTATCCAATGAACATGAGTTCTTCATCTGTGAGATGGTCTTAGTTGAGTTATTTAAATATAAGGAAAAAATAACTCGTTTAAGTGGATTATCAGAAGATGAAGTTATTACACTATTTCAAACGCTTTTAAAAACACTTCACTTATACAAAGAAGAACTAATTAGCTTTGAAAATCGTCAATTAGCGTATCGACTTTGCCATGATATTGATAAAAATGATACTGCACATGTTGCGTTAACACTTGAGTTAAATGGCTTATTATGGACGGGTGATAAAGCATTAAAAGATGGTTTACTAAAAAAGGGCTTTGAACAGTTTTTCGATTATTAAACCTACTCCTCCTCACGATGCCAAGATTTCTAACTCAGTACAGGCAGTTATTCATACTACTGTCTGGCCTGTTATTCACCCTAGCTTTTGCGCCTTTTAATTTTGCTTACCTCGCGCCTATTGCACTAAGCTTACTTTTTTTCTCTTGGCAAAATACCACTCCGCTGCGCGCCTTTTTAATGGGTTACTTGTTTGGTATAGGTTCTTTTGGTTTAGGTATTTCGTGGGTTTACGTCAGTGTGCATGATTATGGGGGAGCTAATAGTTTAAGTGCTTTTCTTATCAGTCTGTTATGTGTGCTTTTTTGGGGCATATTTCCAGGGATAGCGGGTTATATTTCAGCAAAAACTCAGTTAAATAAAACACCTCAGCTATCTTATATTTCGCTACCTGTCATTTGGATTTTGGTCGAATATTTGCGGGGTGAGCTTGTTTTAAATGGCTTCCCTTGGCTACAAATTGCTTATGCTCAATTAGAAACACCTTTAGCAGGTTACATCCCACTTGTTGGTGCTTATGGCACAGGCTTAATCAGTGCTTTTAGTGCTTCAGCATTGATTGCCATTTTTCAAATGCCTAAATACAGAAGTGTATTACTGGCAACGTTAATAAGTACTTGGGGTTTGGGAGCTTATTTAAATACTCAGCAATGGACACATGCCATAGGCAATCCTATAAAAGTATCTTTATTACAAGGTAACTTAACTCAAGACCAAAAATGGTTACCAGAGAATAAAGCCAAAACCCTACAATGGTATAAAACTACAACCGAAGCGCATTGGGATTCAAAGATTATTGTTTGGCCAGAAACGGCGATTCCAGCCTTTTTATCAGAGGTTAATGAGGG
>CAIQNQ010000133.1 GCA_903873165.1 uncultured Methylococcaceae bacterium
ATTTTAATGGGGCCTAATTGCGACAAATAACCGCGCACCTCGATGCCACAGTGTTCTTTTAAATATTTCTTAGCAATACCACCAGCGGCCACCCGCATAGCGGTTTCTCTAGCTGATGAACGACCACCCCCACGATAATCTCTAAAACCGTATTTTTGCTGATAAGTATAATCCGCATGACCGGGTCTAAAGGTTTCGGCAATCTTTGAATAATCTTTGGATCGCTGATCTGTATTCTCAATAATTAAACTAATTGGTGTACCTGTTGTTTTACCTTCAAATACCCCTGATAATATTTTTACTTCATCCGCTTCACGACGTTGGGTGGTATGCCTTGAAGTTCCTGGTTTTCTACGGTCTAAATCTTCTTGTAAATCGGCTTCTGATAAAGCTAACCCCGGAGGACAACCATCAACGATGCAACCAATCGCTGGGCCGTGGCTCTCACCAAAAGAAGTGACGGTAAAAAGCTTTCCTAGTGTATTTCCTGACATATTAATCTAAAGCCGCTAAAAATAATTCGTGATAATGATCAACTTGTTCTGCTGTTAATAAGAATACCCCGTCGCCACCTCGCTCAAAGGTTAACCAATAAAAAGGCACATCTGGAAAAATATCCTGCAAAGTCTGGGCACTACTGCCCACTTCAACCACTAAAATGCCCTGCTCTGCTAAATACTCATTAGCATCTACCAGAATACGGATAACCAAATCTAAACCATCCACCCCGCCTTTAAAAGCCATATCGGGTTCTAAATGAAACTCTTGCGGCAATTGCTCCCATTCTTTTAGAGCCACATAAGGTGGGTTACTGACAATAATATCGTAAGGATGCGGAATAAGTTCTTTAAATAAATCGGATTGATATAAAGTAACCGAATCTTCTAGTTGATGTTTTTGGACATTAATTTCAGCGACTACTAAGGCATCCGTCGATAACTCCACTGCATCAACCCACGCCTGCGGAAAGGCATAAGCACAGGCAATCGCGATACAAGCACTGCCCGTACATAAATCTAAAATGCGCGTCACGCTTTCTTCTTCTACCCAAGGTGCAAAACGCTGTTCGATGAGTTCTGCAATAGGCGATCTAGGCACTAATACTCTTGAATCCACATAAAATGACAAACCTGCAAATATCGATTCGTTAGTTATATACGCTGCTGGGGTTCTGTCATTAATACGTTTATTAACAATATCAAAAACAGCTTGGCGTTCTGATAGCGTTAACACACAATCGAAATAGTTTTCTGACAAATTATAGGGTTGGTGGACAGCATATAAAACTAATGCTACGGCTTCATCAAGTGCCGCAACGGTACCTTGCCCAAAACTCAATTTAGCGTGGGTAAATCGACTAGCAGCCCAACGCATATAATCACGTAAGGTGGTTAGAGTGGATATTATTTCAGTGGCTGGGGTTTGCATTCTGTTATCTATTTAAAAATCGTTACCCAATAAGTCTGACGATTTTAAACTAAATAAACAAAACTGTGGAATGTTTACCACAAAAAAGCCCTACACCTTCATGTAGGGCTTTGATTTGCTCAACGCTTATTAGATAAATCTCCCCTACCCCCTCTTTGTTAAAGAGGGGGATTGAATAATTACCTTATTAGAACTACTTATCTATTTTAAGGGCTATAAAAGCTGGGCTACCACGACGCTGAATCAGTAAAGCCACGGATTTACCAGCAGGCAATTCTTTTACCGATTTTTCAAATCCTGCCACATCATTGATCACATCATTACCGATACGTAAGATGACATCACCTTGTAAAATCCCGGCATTCTTAGCCGCCCCATTACCGACACTTTGCACTAAAACACCGCCTTTAGTAATCTGCAGGGCTTCTTGTTCTTCTGGATTCAATTCAGAAACAGTTAAACCAATACGGTTTGAAGCTTTTGCTTTTTCAACCTTATTCGGTTCGGCTTTACCCGCTTGATCTGGCAATAAACCAATATCAAAATTAACGATTTTTTCAACGCCCTGACGTAATATTTTAAGCGTTGCTTTATCATTAATAGGCGTCACACCCACCATCGGCGGTAAATCACCTGACTTATCGATCGCCTGACCATTAAATTCAATGATAATGTCACCTATTTGTAGAGCGGCTTTTTCTGCAGGACTACCTGGAATAATCTTTGAAACCAAAGCACCCTGCGGTTTTTTCATCCCAAAAGATTCAGCAAGTTCTCGTGTTACATCCTGAATTTGTACCCCTAACCAACCATGAGAAGCCTTACCAGTCGTTTTAATCTGATTAACTACATTCATCACCACATCCATTGGGATAGAGAATGACAGCCCCATAAAACCACCTGATCGGCTATAAATTTGCGAATTGATACCGACAACCTGACCTTCAAGATTGAATAAAGGCCCCCCTGAGTTACCTGGGTTAATAGCCACATCCGTTTGTATAAAAGGCACATAATTACCGCCCGGTAAACTACGGCCTTTAGCACTCACGATACCCGCAGTAACCGATTGTTCAAATCCAAATGGAGAACCAATTGCTAATACCCACTCACCCACTTGTAATTTATTTGGATCACCAATTGTCACCGCTGGCAAATCATTGGCTTCAACTTTAATAACCGCCACATCAGTACGCTCATCAGTACCAATTAATTTAGCCACTAATTCGCGTCTATCAGAAAATTTAACAATAATTTCATCAGCGTCTTTAACCACATGATGATTGGTTAATATATAACCATCTTTAGAGATAATGAAACCAGAACCTAAGGACTGCGCTTCTCCGCCTCGACCACCGTTACCGCCGTCTGGATTGTTATAAAAATGCTTAAATAATTCTTCCATTTCTGGCGGCATCCCCTCAGGCAAAGGCGGCTGTTTTTGGGCATCGGGTAATTCAGGTTTTGGTTTTTGCGTGGTACTGATGTTAACAACAGCTACGCCATTGGTTTTTACCATTTCGGTAAAATCTGGCAATTGTGCAAAACCATTTTGATTTAACAGAAATAGTAGAAAAACACTCCATCCCAATTTCTTTAACATAAAAACTCCATTCTTAAAGGTAATAAAATACATACAAGCTAACTAAACAATTCAAAACAAAAAATAACTATCTCTGATCGTACGAACTTAAACGCGTATAAGGCTGATAAATTGAATCAGGATTTGCTTTTAAACTTTCATTATGAGCCTGCAAATAATCATTAATTTGTTTATTTAAAGGGTACTCAAATGTTGTGGACGCAATTTGCTGAGATTTTTCAACTGAAGTTTTAGTCACTGGTTTTTGAGCTACTTGCACCCCAGCGGTTTCCTTAGGTGTCAGCTGAATAAACTTAACAGAATAAGCCGATATGATGACAACCGTTAGGAATGAAGCCACCAAGGCCAATTGCTTAACGTGTTTAGGTTTCGTTTTTTGCTGCGGTAGAAAATAACTAGGTTCTTTCTCTAACTGAACTTTTATAGACTCTAAAAATTCAGTATTAGTGACAGTCGTTGGAGAATACTTAATTGCTTGACCGATTAACTGATAGCGTTTTAAACCCGCTTGCAACTCTGGATTTTGCAGCAATTCTTTTTTAAACGCTGTGCGTTCATTAGGTTCTAATTCATTATCTATATAAAGAGATAATTTCAGATTTAATTCTTCATTCATCAAGTTCACCCTGTTATAACAAAGGATTTATCAAATTATCGATTGTGGCTCGCGCTCTAAAAATGCGCGAACGAACCGTACCTACGGGGCAATCCATTGCTACTGCAATTTCTTCATAGCTTAAACCATCAAACTCACGTAACTCAATGGCTACGCGCATTTCCTCTGGTAATGATGCTAAAGCTACTTTAATTGTTTCCATAATTTCGTGAGTTAATAGCAAACGCTCAGGCGAGTCTAAACCATGTAACTGGGGCGCGTGTTCAATGGCTTCAGCATCTTGAATATTCACTTCTTGTGAAGCACTGCGCCTAGATCTTGCTAAACAATAATTTTTTGCCGTATTAATCGCAATTCTATACAACCAAGTATAAAAGGCAGCATCGCCTCTAAAACTGCCTAAAGCCCGATAGGCTTTAATAAAGGATTCTTGAGCCACGTCCTGCGCTTCAGAAGGATCCTTAATATAGCTATTAACCAAATGAACTATTCGATGCTGATACTTAAGCACCAAAAAATCAAATGCTGATTTATTACCCTGCTGTACTAGCGTTACCAAATCCTCGTCAGATTGTTCACTGTATTTAATATGTTGGGCCACTTCAACTCTTCACAAACTAATGGACAAAGACAATTTCATAAAGTTCTTTGCAATACAAAATTGTGTTATCGCTATAAAAAGCGTTATTATCCCTAAACACGTTCGACTAAGCTACATCTGTACAACAATTATAAATATATGCCCAACTCAATAAATTATGACGTTCTAATCATTGGTAGTGGTGGAGCCGGTCTTAGTTTAGCGCTTCGACTTGCAGAGCAAATCAATAACATCGCTGTTTTATCCAAATTTGCCCTCACCTCATCAAGCACCTATTACGCCCAAGGCGGCATTTCTGCGGTATTTGATGAAGGCGATTCTTTAGAATCTCATATCGCCGACACTTTAGATGCTGGCGCGGGACTCTGTGATCCTGACATAGTAAGACTGACCGTATCCCATGGTAAAAGTTCCATCGAATGGTTATTAGGACAAGGCGTAGTATTTACCGAAGAACAAAACTTAGCTGGTGAAATTCAACTGCATTTGAATCGTGAAGGCGGACACTCACACCGTCGTATCGTACACTCTGCCGATGCAACTGGAAAAGCCGTATCATTATCACTGATTGAAAGAGCCAAAGAACACACTAATATTGATTTATTAGAGAATCATAGTGTGATTGAATTAATCACCCAAAAACAGGATGATCACGCTAAAAAACAAGTAATAGGCGCTTATGTTTTAGATGCAGAAACTAGCCATGTTAAAACCATCAAAGCCAAGGTGGTAGTATTGGCAACGGGGGGTGCTAACATGGCCTACGTCTACAGCACAAATCCGCATAGCTCCACCGGTGACGGCATTGCTTTAGCTTGGCGAGCTGGATGCCGTGTAAGCAATATGGAGTTTATGCAATTCCACCCGACTTGTTTATATCATCCCGAAGCTAGAAACTTTTTAATCAGTGAAGCATTAAGAGGCGAAGGTGGCAAATTAGTACTGGCTGATGGCTCTCAGTTTATGCACAAATTTGACCCCCGTGGTGAACTAGCACCTAGAGATATAGTAGCTAGAGCCATAGACCATGAAATGAAAAAACGCGGTATAGAATGCGTGTACCTTGATATTAGCCATAAATCGGCTGAATTTATTAAAGAGCACTTTCCTACCATTTATCAACAATGTCTTGAATTTGATATTGATATCACCAAACAGCCTATTCCTGTCGTACCTGCGGCCCACTATACTTGTGGTGGGGTTGTAACGGACAATTACGCTCGCACCGATATCGATAATTTATACGCCATAGGTGAAGTCGCGTGTACTGGCTTGCATGGCGCCAATCGTATGGCAAGCAACTCTTTACTGGAATGCTTAGTCTTTGCAAAACGTGCGGGTGAAGACATTTTAAAAAAACTACCCTATATCCAAATCACCTGCACCATACTAGACTGGGATGAATCTCAGGTAAGTGATTCTGATGAAGAAGTGGTGGTATCCCATAACTGGAACGAGTTACGACATTTTATGTGGGACTACGTAGGCATCGTAAGAACCGATAAACGCTTAATGAGAGCGCTTAACCGGGTTGAATTACTTAAAAAAGAAATCGCTGATTACTACAGTAACTTTAGAGTGACCAGTGATTTATTGGAATTACGTAACTTAGTCATCGTTGCAGAATTAATCATAAGATGCGCATTGGAACGCAAAGAAAGCCGTGGCCTGCATTACACCTTGGATTATCCAGAAACGGATCTAAACCATCCAGCAAAAAACACAATACTTAAGCCTTAAAAAATCAGTAAAATTATCGACTGACGCTGACACTTGCCCTATACCAATTTACTGATAAAATGTAAGGGGAAAGGCTCGATTAACAATTTTGGATTTAATTTATGGATAGTTCGACAACATGGGCATCAGCGTCAACCCCTTGGGTTAATCAAGCGTCAAAAGATCCAATAGACTTAAGCCACTGTGATCGCGAACAGGTGCAATATCCTGGGGCCATCATGCCGCATGGGGTTTTACTGATCTTAAGCCCAAGCGACTTTCGTATACAAGGTGCCAGTGCAAACACGCTCGCGTGGTTTGGTACTGACGTAA
>CAIQNQ010000134.1 GCA_903873165.1 uncultured Methylococcaceae bacterium
CATTAACCAGCCTTTATAGGCATTGTTACTTAAAACTCGGTTAATCAGATCAGCAGAGCGACTGGATATCCAAAAAACAGCCACCGAGCTTGAGATAAAAGCCCATAGCCATAATAACTTTCCATTTTGTTGCCAAGGTGGTCGAGTCGCCCGAAGGAACTTCCCCCTCAGGCGCTCACGGAACCGTACGTGAACCTCTCGATTCATACGGCTCTTCTTATCCAGTCAATTTCGTACCATAATACAATCGCCAGTGTGCGAACAGATCCGGTTGACTTCGGGCTACATCCAGTAACCAATCCTCTGCACGCTGTCGGTGTCCACGAAAGTGCTTATACTTCCGTGCCGCCCACAAGACAAGTTTGCGATTCAAATGACGCCAAATCGGATTCAGTGCTGATCGATAAAACACCCCGTAATACGCTATCCAACCACGTATCACAGCATTGAACATCCTTGCCAGATCACCCAGACTTTTGTCGCTTTTCTTCTGGAGCGCCCATCCTCGAATTTCCTGGCGTATTGCCTTGGCTGCCTTATTGCTGACAGCGGGAACAAAGCCGGTGAACAAGCCGCCTTCTTTGCTTTTCGCGCCACGAGGTCTGAACGTGATATAAGAGCGATGCCAGTAAAAAAGCAATATCTTCACAATCGCCTTCATTAATCATTAACGTTTCTTCTGGAAATCGCCAGGGATCATTATGTTTTCGAGTACGATATTGAATAGTGTGACCAACAAATTGGGAAATTAATGAAGCTCTATAATCAAACCCACCGTCACCGCGTTTTGAAAAAAGCCCCCTATCCGCACCAACGTTCAATCCAAAACGCTGGACATCTTCTTCAATAGTCTTACGCATTACTGCGTTATTATCACCCGTTAAAAATTCTCGTACATCTAGCTGATAAGTAGTTTTAGAGGATTTACCGACAATAGCACGGTGCGAGGGGACGATAGGATCAAAATCAATTTTGTCACCGTCCCAGTTGTAAGAATTTAAACCTATGATAGTGCTTTGGCTGAAACACATAAAATCACCTTTATTGTTTTAGTTTAAGTTGTTATTTTCGGTACATATCTAGCTAATATATTAGCAACATTAAGTTTGCTCGCGTTTTTGCTTCATATTACATTGGGCTTCTTAGATGAGGTTTATTGCGAGATTCGAAGCTCAATGCCTTCTCGACGTACCTTTTTTGAACAAGTGCGAACTTTACTTCAGGTAATGCCATTTGATAGCTGGGAACATTTCATGATATTTATGTTGGATGGGCAGGAAAAATACCATGAAAAATATAAGACTTTAAATTGGGAATTGCTGCGCGGGTACGTTAGATCGACGGTTAGGCTTTGGAATCGGTGCGCACCCTACTCGGTGGATTCAATTTTAACTGAATCAATTCTTTGAAAATGCCCAGTATACCAACCATACCCTGTGAACATTATATTAGTTGGAACAAATCGATCTGATTTTTTGACTGTACCTATAAAATCAACTTTTTTATCATTCTCATAATCAATAGTGAGTTTCCCAGTTGTTGGGCTATACTGAATAACAGTTGTAATCCAATGATTATAAAGACTAGAGCTTGTCGTGGCAGATTGAAAACTTTTTGGAACACAATTACCAGCAGCATTATTATAAACAGCCTTAACTCTTGGAATATTATAATCGGAACATTCTTGATAATAACCTGTACCACCAGAATTTTGAAAATCAATCCCTATATATTTATCATCCTTTATTAACGCAATACCGCCGATATACGCGCTCCTCCCTTGGTGAAGGTAGTGCTTAACAGTAACCATTAGATTGTCAACGATCTGGAATTTTGGAGATATTACACGACCTCCTTTATCAGTTTGAAGCATTTGAAGCTCAAGATATCCATTTTCTAGCAAATAATCTGTAGGCAAAGCATTAGCATTAAAATTCCAGTCTATAATATCTGATGCTTTACTAAAATCATTACTTATCGTTGTTTTCCATCCACCCGCATTTGCGATTAGAGGAGTCGCTAAAACAATTAATGAAGCCAAGGTTAATTTTTTTCATTTTAATTCCTATAAACTGTTTAATTTTAGGATTGGGCTTTTCAATATCGGAGAAATAAAAAGCTTAACGTAAGACATAGATGCTCTGTTGCTGAATAATGTTCTTAATTCAACATAAAAGCAATAAATTTTTTAAGGAAATTAATTTTTAAGCGATTCTGAAAAGCCAGTATCTTGGGTGTTAATGGCTTTTAGGTGGGGTGAATTTTAGTAAATTATTGATTTAATTTACTAAAATAGAGTGGTTTCTGCAAAATTGAGTTGTGAGCGTGGTAAAAAGCACTCTGACTACTAAAAAAACATTCTACATATTTATCAGATGCAACCACACATTTCTCTTGTGTGTATACGTTTTTGTTAATTGAGATCTCTCATTTACCAAATGTGACTTGTTTTTTTTCAGGCATTTTACAAATCTAGCAAAAGTTATACCTGTTAGCTGCAAAATGAGACCTCACATTTGGCGTTTGCGTATACGTTTTTTTCTAATGTGTCCTCTCATTTCGCAATTGTGAGGGCGCTTTTACGAAATGTGATCAACTTTTTTTGGCAATATTAGCGATTAATAGAAA
>CAIQNQ010000135.1 GCA_903873165.1 uncultured Methylococcaceae bacterium
ACGGTGTCTTATGCTTTTGTGATTGTTAAATTAATGAATCATGCTGCAAAAGGCATTACGAATAAAGATTTTCAACTGGCTCATAAAATTGAATCGGTCATCATGTGGCAGCCCAGTACAGAAGAGAGTGCATTAGAGGGCACTCCAGATGATCCGCGCTTCAAATATATAAAATACGATTAATCAACTGTTTTTAGATTATATTTTCGTACTCGATACCTTAATGTTTCCCGGGTAGCACCTAGGTCTCTTGCAGCGGCAGTTAAGTTATTATCAGCCCTATCTAATGCGGTTTTAATGATAAATCGATCCATATCATCTAGTGCCATACTACCATCCAGAGGTAGGTAGATGCCTTGATGATGGGCTTTAGCTTGGTTTTGGCTTTCGCTTTCGCCCGTTAATTCTGCCGTGATTTCTTTCGGTGCAATGACTGAAATTTGACTAGGCAGTTGCAACCACTGGATTGGAAAAACATGACCCTCAGAAAAAAGCACACAGCGTTCAATAACATTTCGTAATTCTCTGACATTGCCTGGCCAGTGGTGGCTTCTTAGTTTTTGCCATACTGCTTCTGGAATATTCTTTACTTGGCGACCTGCTTTAGCGTTATATTCAGCAACAAACAGTGGAACAAGTTCATCAAGATCTTCAATGGCTTCGCGTAACGGGGGTAATATGACCTTAAATACACTGAGGCGATGATATAAGTCTGCACGAAAACCACCGTCTCGGGTCATGAGTTCTAAATCACGATTGCTGGCAGCGACTATTTGGACATCAACATTGATTTCTTTTTCGCCGCCTAAGCGTCTAAATTTGTGATCTTCAATGGCTTTTAATAGTTTAGCTTGCAGATCTAGGGGCATTTCACCAATTTCGTCCATGAAGAGAGTGCCACCGTCAGCTTGTTCAAGTAAACCGCGATGTCTGCCTGATGCGCCAGTAAATGCCCCGGGTTCATGACCGAATAATTCAGATTCGAGAAGTTCTCTAGGTAAGGCCGCACAATTGACCTCAATCATAGGATGTTGTGCTCTAGGCCCACCATAATGCAGGATGCGAGCAGTTAAGCCTTTCCCTGTGCCACTTTCACCCCCAATAATGAGAGCGCTAAAAGGTACTTTAGTAAGTTTAGTGAGTAATTCGCGAATAGTATGAGCTTGTTCACTTCGGCCTAAATAGGCTTCAGGAGAGTAGCGGCGATAGCCTTGTTTAGTTTGATCTAAGACTCTGCGCTGCATTAATGCACTACGCGTCGCGCTGTTGACCACTAAATCTAGCCGCTCTAAATCACATGGTTTTTCAAGAAAATCATAAGCTCCTAGTCGGAGTGCTCTCACTGAGTCAGGCACGCTTCCGTAACCCGTTAGAAATAACCATTCCGTATAATTGACATGTTTCTTTATGGATTCCATAAAGTCCAGAGCATTACCGTCAGGTAAGTTCATGTCAGAAAGAATTAAGAGCGGTTCAATGCGCTCTTTTAGAATGAGACTTTTTGCTTCTTCTAAAGTTTTTGCTAAGATGACTTCCCAACCTTGTGAGCGATAATGCCGAGATAGCTCGGTTCCGAGTAGTTTTTCATCTTCTATGATGAGTAAAGTTTCTATCATAAGGTATTATTAATTAAACAGGCATGGGGTAATAAAATAGAAACACAAGCGCCTTTGGGAGTTATATTGCTGAGCTTAATTTTTCCATCAATATCTTTTACAAATCTTTGTACCATGGCTAAACCTAAGCCGGTTCCATCCTGATGACTCGTTCTGAAGGGTCTTATGCCATAATTAAGCATATCTTGAGAGAATCCTGGACCATTATCAAAAACTTCTATACATAAAATATCAAACTCTGAACGTATTTTAATACGAATGATGCCAGAGTTATTTCCTAGGGCATCAGCTGAGTTTAGAATTAAATTAAGTAGAGCCTGACGGATGCCGCTTTCAGGTAAATGTACGTCCAAGCGATTGGGCGAGTCGTTAATCAGTTCAATGGTTTCCGTAATTTGATAACGAGTTAATGCCATTAAATTTTGAACTAGAGTCGTGATATCAAAGTCAGTAGCAATTTCTGGAGAATGTCTACTTTGGTCAAGCATG
>CAIQNQ010000136.1 GCA_903873165.1 uncultured Methylococcaceae bacterium
CTCGATTTAATCTTAGAACGAATCGAAAATCCGCGTTTCTTAAATAACGATGGTTTAGGTAATGAAATAGGCTTCTGGATCTTTGATTATCCCGCCAAATATGAATTGGTGGTTAGGGATTATCTAACACACCTCACAGAAAAACTAACTAAGCATGATCATCAATTTGTCACTGTAAATATTTACCAAACTATTATTGATATGCTGACGAGTAGAGGCTTATTAGAGCGTACCTTTAATCGCGAGAAAGAAGTGGGCGTTGAGGCCGTTCGTAAAACCTTATCAGGGCCGTTAAGCCAAAAAAAGATTGCAGAATACATCGCAGAACAGATTAAACCTGAAGCCTTGGATTTTGTGTTATTAACCGGTTTAGGTAATGCGTGGCCCTTAGTCAGGGGACATGAACTCTTAAGTGCTTTGCAAGATGTGATGGGTAAAACCCCATTAATTTTATTTTATCCGGGTGAATACAGTGGCCGAGATTTACATCCTTTCGGCATGATCGATTCTAAAAATTATTACAGAGCCTTTAAATTGGTTCCTGAAGACGATAAGAAATAAAGGCAGTCAATCGAATGAACATTGAAGATATCTTTTCCAAACAACTAACGCGAGACATTAATGGCGTTGTTAAAGCTGAACAAATCGATAATGATAGTGTTTATGTCGAGTTAGATGAATACATTGTTACTCAAGAGTTAGACCGCCATTTTAGACGCTTCTTTGAAACCTATATTCCCGCTGTTAAGCAACGTAATCCCGCAGTAGCCAATAAAATTGGGGTGTGGATCTCCGGTTTCTTTGGGTCTGGTAAGTCGCATTTTATAAAAATACTAGCTTATTTATTAGAAAATAGAACCGTCACTCATTTAGGGCAAACTCGTCAAGCAGTCGATTTCTTTAAAGATAAAATTAATGATGCGATGCTGTTTGCTGATATTCACAGTGCGGTATCAAGGCCGGCTGATGTCATCTTGTTTAATATTGATTCCAGAGCCAATAGTGATGATGGTGAAAATGCCATCCTTAAAGTCTTTCTTAAAGTGTTCAATGAGCGAGTCGGATACTGCGCTGATTTTCCGCATATCGCACATTTAGAACGCGAACTTGATAAACGTAATCAATACAACACGTTTAAAGATAAGTTTGCTGAACTTACGGGTTCTGATTGGTTAGAACAACGGGATGCCTATGACTTTTATCGGGATGAACTCGCAGAAAGTTTAGCCTTTGCCAGTCAGCAATCGATTGAATCCACTCGTCAATGGGTGATGCAATTAGAAAACAACTTACCTTTAGATATTAGTAACTTTTGTAAATGGGTAAAAGATTATCTTGATCGTCAGGGTGAGAGAAATATTTTATTTATGGTCGATGAAGTTGGGCAGTTCATCGGCAAAAATACCCAGATGATGTTGAAGCTCCAAACCATCACTGAAGACTTAGGTGCTATTTGTGAAGGCCGTGCCTGGGTGATTGTAACTTCACAATCTGATATTGATGTGGCGATAGGTCAGTTTGATAAACGCGATGGTGAAGACTTCTCTAAAATTCAGGGGCGGTTTTATACCCTGTTACAGTTATCCAGTTCTAATACCTCAGAAGTTATTCAAAAGCGTTTATTATTAAAGACTGAACCGGCTGGTTTAGAGTTAAGCACTGTCTTTGCAGAGCAAGGCGATATTCTGCGTAATCAATTAAGTTTTGATAAAACCACCACCGCCGCACTCAATGGTTATAGCGATGCCTCGTCTTTTATCGATAACTATCCGTTTGTACCTTACCACTATCCCTTAGTGCAAAAGGTGTTCGAGTCTATCCGAACTAAAGGCGCTACCGGTAAACATTTGGCGATGGGTGAACGCTCTTTATTAGATGCGTTTCAATCGGCTGCTAAACAAGTTAAGGCGCAAAATATTGGGGTGTTAATTCCCTTTTATTGTTTCTATGCGCCCATTGAGAGTTTCTTAGAGCCCGCTGTTAAACGTACCATTGATCAAGCCTGTGAGCTTAATAGCCTAACGGAGTTTGATGGAAAAATACTCAAGACCTTATTCTTAATTCGTTATGTCGATGTTCTTAAAAGCACCTTGGATAACTTGGTTACGCTGAGTATTGAACAGATAGATGCCGATAAAATTTCTTTAAAGAAACAAATAGAAGAAAGTCTTAATCGCTTAGAGCGGCAATTATTAATTGCACGTAATGGTGATGAGTTTATCTTTTTGACTAACGAAGAAAAAGAAATTGAAAACGAAATTCAACATACCGATGTTGAACCTTCAGAACTTACGCATAAGCTATCGAGTATTATTTTTGATGATGTATTAAGTCGGCAAAATACCTATCGTTATCCGGTCAATAAACAAGATTTTAGGGTCAGTCGCTTCTGTAATGGGCATCCCAAAGATGGCACAAGCTTGGAAGATTTGGTAGTTAAAGTTATCTCACCGCTGGATTCTTTATATGACAGTTTTATAAACGAGCAGTCTTGTCTTAATAGCAGTCTTGATGGTGAAGGTTGTGTGTTAGTTAAATTACCCGATCATCCTAGAATATTTGGTTATAAAGGCTTAGATGGTGATTTAGCCCGTTTTATTAAAACGGATCGATTCTTAAAACAAAACTCAGGACAGCGTCCCGAACAAGAATTGTTACTGCGAGAGAAACAACTAGAGAATTTAGAGCGTGAAAAACATTTACGCAATGAACTAGAGTTACTGTTTGCCGAAGCCGAAATCTATGCGATAGGTGCCAAATTACCCGCAAAATCATCAACACTGTCCGGCATGTTAGATGAAGCCTACCAATATGTGCTTGAGAATACCTTCTCAAAATTAACTTTATTGCGTTTAACGCCCGGTGATGTCCTAAAAGAAATACAGGCCATATTATTTGCGGATGATATGGGGCAACTCAACATGGATTTGTCAGCTTCTGAATGTAATCCCGATGCGACACAAGAAGTTGAGTGGTATATCAATTTAAAAGTCGAGCGTAATGAGGCTATCTATATCCGCGATATACTCAATCGATTCAGTCATCGTCCTTACGGTTGGCCCGATAATGAAATACTGCTGTTAGTTGCACGCTTAGGCTTGGCCGGAAAAATTAGCTTTACTATCAGTGGTACAGAACTGCCTTTAAAGAAAGCCTATGAACCGTTTACCAGTGTGCGTAAGCAGGGTGAACTACGTATTCAGAAAATTCGTCAACATGATGAATTGCAACTTAAGAAAGCTGTTGGTTTATTAAAGACGGTCTTTAATAAATCCTTTGTGGACTCAGGTGAAAAAGAATTATCAGAGCACATCAGATCTGCCTTAACGCAATGGCAAGAGCAGTTAAATTCGTTTAGCAGTAAAGCGCAAACTGGTCATTATCCAGGTAAAGCTAAAATAGAAGCAGGTTTGGTTTTAGTGGTCAGTTTACTGAATCAAACGAATAGCTTTAGTTTGATTACTGAGTTAATTGAGCACACCAACACCTTAGAAGACTTTGCCGAAGATTTTGAAGACTTAGATGATTTCTATAATGCACAATTTCAAACCTGGCAAGCGTTGGCTGCCGCTTTAAATGATCAGTTTAAAGCGAATCGACTGGTTTTAGAGAAAGATGAATCTGCACTAAAAGCCCTGACAGAATTAGAGCGTATTTATAAATTACCAGAACCCTATAGCCAGCTTAAACAAATTAGGCCACTCATTGAACAAGTTCAAAAAATCAATGTTCAGCTAATATTAGAAAAACGTAGCGTAGCACACGCCCTAATTGATCAAAGTCTTGTGAAGGTACAGTCAGCTTTAACAGAAGCCCATGCACCGGTTGATGTCGTTAATTTAGCCTTATATCCCTTACAGCAAAGCAAAAAACGCATTGATAATACAGATTCAATCCCGCAAATAAACTCTGAGCAACAAGAAGTAGAAGCACACGAAGAAGACGCTTATGAGCAGATAAACGGGTATATTGAATCTCAACGTAAAAAATCAATGGATCCGCCCGTTGTTTCTGGAGAAACGACAAGTTCACAATCAGCCGGTAATATTGCAGAGCCTAAAGTAGTAACGCCCGCTGCAAAAAAGATAGTCACCATTAGCCCCGCAAATCTAGCGACACTGAATGTTTCCTCTTTTATAGAAACGCCAACTCAAGTAGAACAATACCTTACCCTAATCCGCGAAGAATTGTTAAAAGCTATCAACGCTGGTGACAGAGTAAGAATTAAATAGTGATAACTAACAGTAATTAATCAATCCCATAGACGCTAACTGACTGCATGAACACCAACCACATTAAAAGATACGCGCCACAAGCACGTCAAGATTTTATAAGCGCAGTCGGTAAGCGCCTTAACCAGTTCGGTATTGACTATAAAAATAAAACCCTAAGCATCACTGAACCCGTTATCTCGGGTTCAATCATGCAGATTGGCGGTAATAGTTTTGATGTAGCCTTAGCTCTCGCTCGTAAGCGTTTAGTTCAACGTGCTGAACAACTGGGATTTGAGCAATTAGTAGAGCAGGTCGCCTACACGTGGTTTAACCGCTTATGCGCCTTGCGCTTTATGGAGTTAAAGCCCGATTATCTTGAACACGGTTTCCGCGTCTTATCCCATCCTACCAAAGCCAATAGCTTCGAAATACTCGACCATGCCCAAGATGTCGCGGTCAGCTTAGGCTTAGATCGCGCTCAGATTGTAGAACTCAAATTAGCCGGCAATCAAGATGAAGCTCTCTATCGGCAATTAGTCTTAGGCCAATGTCATCAACTGCATCAAGCCATGCCCTTTTTGTTTGAAGCCTTGGATGATGAAACCGAATTATTATTACCCGATAACCTTATCCGTACTGATTCCATCTTGCGCGGGCTGGTCGATGATATTCCAGAAGAAGATTGGCAACAGGTTGAAGTGATTGGCTGGCTGTATCAGTTTTATATCTCTGAAAAAAAAGATGAAGTTATCGGCAAAGTCGTTAAAAGTGAAGATATACCCGCTGCGACGCAATTGTTTACCCCTAACTGGATCGTCAAGTATTTAGTCCAAAACTCAGTCGGCAGACAATGGTTAATGACCTATCCTGATTCGGCCTTAAAAGCCCAGATGGACTATTACATAACCCCCGCCGAACAAGAACCGTCAGTCGAAGCCGCTTTAGCCGAGCTCACACCCACCAGCTTAGAACCTGAAGCCATTAAAGTCATCGATCCCGCTTGTGGTTCAGGGCATATATTGGTTGAAGCCTACGATTTACTCAAAGCCATTTATGAAGAGCGTGGCTATCGCAGTCGGGACATCCCCAAGCTGATATTGGAAAACAACCTGTTTGGTTTGGATATTGATGATAGAGCTGTACAGTTGGCCAGTTTTGCCTTAATGATGAAAGCCAGAGAAGATGATAGACGTATCTTTACGCGGGATATTCAATTAAATGTCTTGGCTTTGCAATCGACTCAAGGTTTAGAGTTACCCGAACTTTGGCGCAAGTTGGATTTAAATAATGCAGCAAAGCGAGGGGTGACGGATTCACTCTTTGATGAGGCCGAGCCTCATTTAGTTGATCGGGTTGATGGTGCCGAGTTTAATGCCTTACAGAGTGTATTAACTTTATTTGAACACGCGAAAACTTTTGGCTCATTGATTCAAGTGCCTGCTGAACACGCGGATGTTTTGCTAGCTTTAAAAACTCAATTACAAAGCTTGCTAGAACAGGGGGATAGTTATCAACGCTTCGCCGCTAAAACCTTATTACCGTTTGTGCAACAGGCTTGGGTGTTGGCTCAAAAGTATGACGCCGTGATTGCTAATCCACCTTATATGGGCGGTAAAGGCATGAATCCAGAGTTAAAGGTGTTTGCTCAAAAACACTTTCCTGATAGTAAGTCAGATGCGTTTGCGATGTTTATGGAGCAGAATGTTGATTTAGCCCGCAACGGCGGTTTAATTGCTATGATTACCATGCAGAGCTGGATGTTTTTAAGTTCTTATGGTGCTTTACGAGAAAAGTTATTTGATAAAAATGATTTGATTCAAATGTTTCATACAGGGCCTGGATTGTTTCCTGAGTTAGGTGCTTTTAACGTGCTGACTACGAATTTTATTATTTGTAAATCCACTAGAATTGACAAGTTTATTTCACGATTTATTAAAGCCAACGATACGCCAAATTATGAAGATAAAATTGAATCGCTTCGCGATTATGATTCCCATATATGCATACCAATTTCTAATTTAAAGTCAGTACCAGATTTTCCTCTAATTTATTGGATAAGTGTTCAAGCTCTATTAAACTTTGAAAGATTAAAACTTCTGGGTGATATTTGCCCTCCAAAGCAAGGCTTAGCTACTGGTGAAAATGCGCAATTTGTTCGTATCTGGTATGAAGTTACACTAAATAATATTGAGTTAAATTGTAATAGTTCAAAAGAAGCTAAATTATCTGAAAGAAGATGGTTTCCTTACAATAAGGGCGGTAATTATCGCAAATGGTACGGTAATAACGAATCGATAATTAATTGGGAATGTGATGGTCAAAAAATAAAGGATTTTTCTGGGTCTGTTATTCGTAATCCAGAATATTATTTCAAAGAAGGAATTGTTTATTCTCTCTTTGGGTTTGAAAACTTTGGTGTCAGGTACAAATCCTCGGGATTTATATTTGATGTTTCTGGTTCATCCATTTTTCCAAATCGAGATTTAGAAGTTATCTTGGCATTTTTATGCTCAAACGTTGCATTTTATTATCTGCGAGCATTAGCACCAACTGTAAACTTTCAAGTAGGTGACTTAGCTCGTTTACCTTTACCTGATCTTCAAGGAGAAGGTAGGCTTAAAGTAATTGATTTAGCGAAAAATAATATTAGTTTATGTAAGTCTGATTGGGATCAGGTTGAGACTTCTTGGGATTTTGAAGCCAGCCCTTTACTCAAGTTTTCTGGAAGTGTTTTACAGGACGTTGTTAATACATTCATCCAGTATTGTAAGACCCAAAGAGACTCTCTTAGAAATAACGAACAATCTATTAATGAAATAATGATTGCTACGTATCATGTTCAAAAAGAAGTGGATGCATCTGTTAATGACAGAGATCTTTCAATAAAAATCACATCACTTCCCGAAGTAATTGAAGATCTTATTTCTTACGCCATCGGCTGCATGATGGGCCGCTATCGCCTTGATAAACCAGGGTTGATTTATGCGCATTCTGGAAATATTGATTTCGATAAAATCTACAATGACGACACGACTCCCCCCTTTGAAAAAGGGGGGCTAGGGGGGGATTTTACAATCGGACAAATCCCCCCTAGCCCCCCTTTTTCAAAGAGGGGAATTGATAACTTGGCGGGTGGCAATCCATTCAACGCCGATGACGACGGCATCATCCCTTTAACCGATCAAGACTGGTTTAGAGACGATGCGACCAATCGCTTTCGTGACTTTGTGCGCATTGTCTGGGGTGAAGACGCGCTCAAAACTAACCTTGATTTTGTCGCTGAAAGCTTATGTCTCAATGCCTTAACCCCTAAACGCGGTGAAAATAATTTAGACACTATTCGTCGTTATTTATCGAATCAATTCTACAAAGATCATCTTAAAACCTATAAAAAGCGCCCTATCTATTGGCTGTTTAGTTCCGGTAAACAAAAGGCTTTTGAAGGTTTGGTGTACTTGCATCGTTATAATGACAGTACCTTGCCCAGAATGCGTACCGAATACGTCACGCCGTTGTTGGGTAAATATGATGCCTTTGCCGATCAGTTAAAAAAACAACTGGAAGACGCCACCACCAGCGAAGCCACCCGTTTAAAGAAAGACCTCACGGCGCTGGAGAAAAAACAAACCGAACTGCGTGCCTTTGATGACAAACTAAAACACTATGCCGACAGACGCATCAAACTGGATCTGGATGATGGCGTAAAAGTAAACTATGGCAAGTTTGGTGATTTACTGGCCGAGGTTAAGGCGATTACAGGTGGTAAGGAATGAACCTCTGTAAGTGGGCACCAACAGTAGGCGCTTTAGGCGACGCATCTTGCCCATTAATAATATATATAATGATAAAAAGTGGGCTATAAAATTGTTGCTCAACCTTCATCTTTAACATTGAGAAAATAATGATTAAATCTATTAAGATTGATAACTTTAAGTCGTTGGTCGATTTTAAGTTGGATTTTGCAAAGTTTACCTGTTTGGTGGGGCTAAATGGTTCAGGTAAGTCAACGGTATTGCAGGCAATGGATTTTTTATCACAACTGATGCAGGGTGATGTGGATCAATGGTTAGAGTTTCGGCATTGGACAAGTGCTGATATTAATTCAAAGTTGACCAAGAAAAGTAATATTGATTACGAAGTTACTCTAGATGATGCCGCATTGGGAGAAGTTGTATGGAGTGGTAGTTTTAATCGTGTCAGTAAATATTGTACGCAAGAATGGGTTAAAGTTGGTGAGGTAACTATATTAGAAGTTGATAATAGCATCTGCAAAATTCGTAAGCTATCTGATAAACCAGGGAAAGCTTTATTTCCTTTGATGTTTCCCGTCGTCTTTGAATATCAAGGCTCAATTTTGTCGCAACTAAAAGATAATCAAACAACAGACTTACTTCAGTCTTTGAAGTTGGCGCTTTTAAATGTTGAATCACTTGATTTGTTATCACCTGAAATGCTTAGAACCCGAACAAAAACTGCCGGAGGTAAGTTAGGTTTAGGCGGCGAAAAACTAGCCGCTTTTATTCATGAATCGGGTAAAGACGGTAAAGAGAAATTGCAGCAACATTTGGCCAAGGTTTATAGACAACTTGAGTCTATAGAAACACGTTCTTTGCCTTCAGGATTTAAAGAGTTAGAAATAATTGAGCGTTTTGGTAAGCAAAAAATAAAATCATCAGCTAGACAGATGAATGATGGATTATTGAGGTTAATGGCTATTTTGTCGCAGATTGAATCCGCAAAGCCATTTTTATTATTTGACGAGATTGAAAATGGGATTAATCCAGAGTTGATTGAATTTTTAATTGATCATTTGGTTAATGCGCCCACTCAAGTCTTAGTCACCACTCATAGTCCAATGATACTAAATTATATGGAAGATGAAATTGCAGTAGCGGGAATCGTTTACCTATATAAGAATAATCAGGGCATTACTCGCTCAATCAAGTTGTTTGATATTCCTTCAATGGCAGAGAAGTTAAAGTTTATGGGCCCCGGAGAGGTCTTTGCTGATACGGATTTAACAAATTTGTATCAAGAAATAGAAACGTTGCATTGATATGTATTTATTGTTAAGTGGTGAGGGTAAGTCCGATATAGGTGTGTGCAGTTTGGCATTAGATGAATGTGATGGAGAAAATTTTGAACCGGGGCCAATGAGTTGGATTGTTGATCAGCTGATTGAGCGTATTCAAGGTTACGATTTTTCACATATTCGAATGGAATGTGTTGGTTATGTTTCAGAGTCTTATTTGGCTAAGAACAAGCCGTCACTGGTTAAATCCAAAAGATCAACAGCTTTACCGGGTAAGAAAAAGCCGATAGAAACCAAGTATTATTATGAGAATGCGAGAGCATTAGCCGTTGTTGCAAAAACTAAAATAACCCAAATTAATAATGTTGTCATTGCTGTATTATTTCGTGATGCCGATGGTACGGCTTCTGCAGGTCGTGGAGAGTGGGCGCATAAAATACAGTCTATAAAGGCGGGTTTTGCTATAGAAGATTTCGAATATGGCATAGCGATGATGCCTAAACCAAAATCAGAAGCATGGTTGCTTTGTGCACTCAAAGAAAATCCTTATCAACATTGTCAACAGTTAGAAGATTTAAGTGGTAACGATAATAGTCAGAAGTCTTTAAAGAGTAAATTATCTGATGTATTAGAAGGACATGATTCTACAGCACAACTTAATGACCTTGTGCATAAACGGCAGATTGATATTGATCGAATTGATATGAATTCTTTTGATGTTTTTAAAGCTAATCTTGAGGATGTTGTTAGAAAAGCGCGGTGCTGGAAACCAAAAGAGCAATAGATGCCAGTCTACCAACCACCTTTTAAAATTACTCCAGACATTCTAAACCTAGTTGCTGATATTAGTGAGCAACTTCCGCATTGGCAGCCCTTATGCTTAATGCCTTGTTATAAGCGATGCAAGAAGTAGTAGCGGCACCAAGTGGGAACCAAGTAGGCACTAAGTCACATTTAAGTGCCGAACAGCAGTTGATCTATGACAACATCCAGGGTGAGATGACTTTACTTGAGTTAATGCAACTATTAAAGCGAGTTGACCGCACCAAGTTTAGAACCCAGATCATTAAGCCTTTGCTAGAAGCAGGCTTAATAGAAGCTACTATTCCTGATAAACCCACCAGTTCAAAACAAAAATATCGACTCATAAAGAGATAAGTATTAATGGATATTAACCAATTACAGCAAGGTATTGTCGCTAAATTTGCTTTAGGAACCAGTAAGGAAACACGTTTACTCTTTTGGTATGACGCTGAGCAGAGTTTTCGAGAGGTGCTGTCTAGTCTGGTGATACCTGAAGTGACTGTATTAGATATGACAGGCTTATCTATTTTTGAAACCAAGAAACGGCTTGAGTTAGATGAACCGTCTACCCGGTTTTTGCTGTACTTTCCATCTGCCGAACCCAAGCCAGATGACGATTGGTTTTTGGATGTCCGCTTATATAGTGAACAGTTTTATGCCGATGGCAGTTCGATGCTGTTGAATGAACTGGGGATTAGCAAGATGTCTTTACGGGCGTATATCCGTGGTCGTCAAGACTTCTTTGCCAATAAACAGCGCACTGCCGTTCTGAAACGCTTTATTACTGAACATGAAGACGAGCGTTCGTTAGATCAAAAAATGTTAGCTGTGGTTGTTAAAGCCGATTCTGCATCTATTACAGATTGCGTGTTAAGTCTGCTTAAGGATTATAGTCTTGGTTTAGATACAGATGAGTTGCCTTTAATGGAGGCCGTAACCAAGTTTAATTTAGCGGAATCTTTGTGGTTAAGTTTAGCGGAAACCTTTGGTTATGAAGCTCATCAACCTAGCGTACCCGATCTCGCCCTTAAGTTATTTTGTACCGAATGTTGGAGCCAGATTAATAGCACTGATAAAGATTGGTTACTCAATAATGTTTTAAAAACGGCCTCGGGTCGAGCCACGGCCTTGGCTTTTATGGCTAGTTGGCGAGATAGTCGAAGTTATGCGCAGTATCACGACATTATTTCTCAGTTATTAGGCCAGCGTTTAGAAGTGGCTGATAAATGTGCGCCTTATCAACCGCATCAATTACTTGAGTGTGCCAGTTTTGAAGCCGTTGAACAGGCGCTTATTCGCGGTTTGGTACGCACTTTATTAGAGCCTGCAAAGTCTTTGGATCGGTCTTTATTTGAGAGTATTTTGTCGAGGCGTTTGCTTGGACATTGGTGTTTATCCAGAAAAGAATATACCGCGATATATGAAGCCTTAAGAAATGCCGAATTATTGCTACATCTACGCCAACGCTTTGTGGATGGCTTTCATTATGAATCCAGTTTGGCTCTTTATAAAGCTTATACCAGTGATGTGTATCAGTTTGATCAAGCTTATCGGCTATTTAATGAGCATGTGCAAACCTTGGTCAGTAAAGGTGCTGAGATTCTTAGACAGTTAGATGAGGCGATAGAGAATTTATATACCCAGTGGTATTTGTATGAGTTAGGTTTAGCGTGGGATCGACTTTTAGAACAGGAGCAATTGCTTGGCAACTGGCACTTATTGGGCATTCAATCGCAGTATCAATTTTATGAGAAGTACGTAAAGCCACGTATTGCTGCTAAGCAAACTAAACGTATTTTTGTGATTATCTCGGATGCCTTGCGTTATGAAATAGCCGAAGAATTGGCAAATATTATCAATGCAGAAAAGCGCTTTAAAGCAGACTTATCTTCGCAACTTGGCGTATTACCTAGTGTTACCCAACTGGGTATGGCGGCTTTATTACCCCATCAAACTTTAGAATATCAAACGGGTACTGGCACTGTCTTAGTAGATGGACAATCAACGGCAGGTCTAGAAAACCGGAATTCGGTGTTACAGAAGTTTAAGGGTTTGGCGGTGAGCGCCAAAGAACTTATGACCTGGAGTAACCAAGAAGGTCGAGATAATATCCGTGACAGTGAAGTAATTTATATCTATCACGACACCATCGATTTTATCTGTGACAAACAAGGCGGTGAAGATAGGATGCCTCAAGTGTGTCGCACAGCCATCGAAGAAATTACCGATTTACTCTCACGCATTATTAATCGCTTTAATGGTAGCCAAGTCTTAGTAACGTCGGATCATGGTTTTCTGTTTCAGCAAAAAGCTCTCGATAAACAAGATAAAACGGAAGTGTCTGTGGTCGCTAATGGCGCCATTGAAGCTAAGAAGCGCTATATTCTTGGTGCAAATT
This sequence comes from uncultured Methylococcaceae bacterium, assembly GCA_903873165.1. Lineage (GTDB taxonomy): Bacteria > Pseudomonadota > Gammaproteobacteria > Methylococcales > Methylomonadaceae > Methylobacter_C. Next base: position 12,449 of record CAIQNQ010000136.1, read on the forward strand.
TACCTTCAAATGAAGTGTACTGGAAAGGTAAGGTGGCTGATACCGCAGGCGCTTTGGGCGATACGGAGTTTGTGGTACCTAAAGGTGTGCAACGTTTTCATTTTGTGGGTGGCGCTAAGTTTGTACATGGCGGTGCTATGTTACAAGAAGTGTGTGTGCCGGTGCTGTATATCAAGTCTTTACAAAAAGAACAGATTGCTAAGCATGAACAACAACGAGTAGGCGTTGTGGTAGTGAAACAGCCTATTAAGTTAGTCAACAATATCGATAAGATTGGGTTTATTCAAACCGATGCGGTGGGTGGAAACTTTATTGCACGGCCATTAACGGTTTATATTGTGGATAGTGACAATAAAGTGGTCTCAAGTCGGGAAACGCTAAACTTTGATAGTACCTCTAAAGCCCTGGATGAGCGCACTCGCGAAGCCTATATAAAGTTAGTCGGCTCGGTATTTGATCGACAATCCGCTTATACCTTGGTTTTAGAAGAGAGCGACACCCAAATCCGTTATCAACAATACGCCGTGACGATTGACTTGGCATTTAAAGATGATTTTTTCTAAAGGGATTCTGATATGAATGATTTTGTTGACCCGATTGAGCTACAAAATACCGAAATAAATGAGCTGCACAATGAAGATTTGGATAGTCTGCTCAATAAATATTTCTCGGGGCGAGTGGTTAGAAAGGATCTGACTAAGCAATTAAAAGAAGGTGCCAATGTGCCGGTTTATGTGCTGGAATACGAGAAGAAAGATGTTTATGAGGCGGCTTTATCCAATTTAGGTATTAAAGATGCTTTAGTGCCGACGCCTATCGTTAAGCAAAATGAGAAGTTATTAACCGGGGGTATTTGGTGCATTATTAATGCGCAATACTTTTATGAAGAAGGTCAAAAAACCTCACCTTTTTCAATTCAATCGCTTAAGCCTATCCAAATACCATCTATGGATATGGAAGAAATTTTTGAAGCAAGAAAGCACTTCACGGTAGATCAATAGTTGGATGTTTTATTACGCTCTGTGGGAATGGAACCCACTAATTTAGAGAATCGAGTGAAGTGGCATTTACTCGCCAGAATGATTCCCTTTGTAGAGAATAATTACAATGTCTGTGAACTAGGCCCGCGTGGTACGGGTAAGAGCCATGTGTATAAAGAATGTTCGCCCAATAGTTTATTAGTCTCAGGCGGTCAAACCACTGTCGCTAACTTGTTTTATAACATGAACAGTCGGCAAATCGGTTTAGTGGGTATGTGGGATGTGGTGGCTTTTGATGAAGTGGCCGGCATTAACTTTAAGGACAAAGACGGCATCCAGATTATGAAGGATTATATGGCGTCGGGTTCTTTTTCTCGTGGCCGTGATTCTATCGAAGGCAAAGCGTCGATGGTGTTTATCGGCAATATTAATCACAGTGTTGAAACCTTGGTTAAGACCAGTCATTTATTAGCCCCTTTTCCTGAGGCGATGATTGATACGGCATTTCTTGATCGTTTCCATGCTTATATTCCTGGCTGGGAAATACCTAAGATGCGCCCTGAATTTTTTACCAATCGCTTTGGTTTAATTACTGACTATCTGGCTGAATATATGCGGGAAATGCGTAAGCGCAGTTTTGCAGATGCAATCGATCGTTATTTTAAGTTGGGCAATAACCTTAATCAGCGCGATGTAATAGCCGTCCGAAGAACGGTATCGGGCTTGCTAAAGTTACTTTATCCTAATGGTTTGTATGATAAAGACACTGTACGTATCTGTTTAATCTATGCGCTTGAAGTGCGACGCCGCATTAAAGAACAATTAAAGAAACTCGGTGGTATGGAGTTCTTTGATGTGCACTTTAGTTATATTGATATTGAATCATTAGAAGAATTTTTTGTAAATGTGCCTGAGCAAGGTGGTAGTCAATTAATTCCAGAAGGTTTAGGTAAGCCTGGCGTGGTGCATTTGGTGACGAAAGGCGCAACCGATCAACCCGGTTTGTATCGATTTGAAACTCAAATGACAGTGGGGAATGGTAGGCACACCGTATCAGGTTTGGGTAATAATACGGCGGCTAAGGAATCTGCGCGAGTTGGTTTTGATTACTTTAAAGGTAATTTAAACCGTATTAGCGTTAGTGCAAAATTTAGTGAGCATGAATATCATATTCACGCAGTTGAATTACATAATACTGGGCCGAGTAATAAAATCAGCCTCGCTGCCTTAATTGCTTTTTGCTCTATCCTATTGAATAAGTCGGTTCAGGAACAATTGGTGGTATTGGGTGATATGACCTTGGGTGGCGTGATTAATCCTGTTGAAGATTTAGCCGGATGTTTACAATTGACCTTAGAGAGCGGTGCAAAGCGCGTGTTGTTACCAATGTCATCAGTGTCTGATATTCCTACCGTACCAGCTGAACTGTTCTCAAAGTTTCAAATTAGCTTCTTTGCTGATCCGGTGGATGCGGTTTATAAGGCGTTAGCTTAGTTTTAAAATCTGTTAAAATAAAGCCTATTCCTTTATTCAGAAATAGCACTTAACTCATACCACACCATTAAGCGCTACTTAAACCGATAAACGCAACTTTTTAATCTAATCTCGAGAACAACACATTGATTTCTACAGCTAATATAACCATGCAGTTTGGCGCAAAGCCATTATTTGAAAATGTATCAGTAAAATTTGGGGATGGTAACCGCTACGGATTAATTGGCGCTAACGGCTGCGGAAAATCGACTTTTATGAAGATTTTAAGCGGTGATTTAGACCCCTCTGCTGGGAATGTTAGCATTTCACCCAATGAAAGATTAGGTAACTTACGCCAAGATCAATTCGCTTATGAAGATAAACGTGTTCTTGATGTCGTTTTAATGGGCCACGCAGAAATGTGGGCGGCGATGTCCGAACGTGATGGCATATATGCCAACTTAGAAGCCACCGAAGACGATTACATGCGGGCGGCAGAATTGGAATCTGTGTTCGCCGAATACGATGGTTATACCGCTGAATCAAGAGCAGGGGAAATTTTATTAGGTCTTGAAATTCCTTTAGAACAACATGCTGGTTTAATGAGTGCAGTGGCACCAGGCTGGAAACTACGAGTATTATTAGCTCAGGCGTTATTCTCAAACCCAGACATTCTGCTATTAGACGAACCGACCAACAACCTTGATATCAATACGATCCGTTGGTTAGAAAATATCTTAAATGATCGTAATTGTACGATGGTGATCATTTCGCATGATAGACATTTTTTAAACAGTGTTTGTACGCACATGGCTGATATGGACTACGGTGAATTACGCGTCTATCCGGGCAATTATGATGACTACATGGTAGCCGTCACCGAAGTCAGAGAAAGATTACTGGCTGGCAACGCTAAGAAAAAAGCCCAAATTGCTGAACTACAAACTTTCGTTAGTCGGTTCTCTGCGAATGCGTCTAAAGCGAAACAAGCCACTTCTCGTGCTAAACAACTGGATAAAATCAAATTAGACGAAGTTAAACCCTCAAGTCGGGTTAACCCCTTTATTCGCTTTGACCAAACTAAAAAACTGCACCGTTTAGCCTTAGAAGTTGAAAATCTCAGTAAAGGCTATGGCGAAGAACCCCTATTTAAAAATCTTAATTTAATGGTTCCCGTTGGCGAGCGTATCGCAGTTATTGGCCCCAATGGGATTGGTAAATCAACTTTACTTAAAACCTTAGTCGGTGAATTAACCCCAGATTCAGGTATCGTTAAATGGTCTGAAAATTCTGAAGTGGGATATTTTGCCCAAGATCATGCGGATGACTTTGCTCAAGGTGAAACACTCATCGAGTGGATGGGCCAATGGCGTAAAGAATCTGATGATGATCAAGCGATACGTGGCACGCTCGGACGCTTATTATTCACAGCGGATGACATTAATAAATCAGTTAAAGTTCTTTCGGGTGGTGAACAGGGCCGAATGATGTTTGGTAAATTAATCCTGCAAAAAAACAACATTATGGTAATGGATGAACCGACTAACCATCTTGATATGGAGTCTATTGAATCACTCAATACTGCATTAGAAAACTACCCCGGCACGTTAATCTTTGTGAGTCATGATAGAGAATTTGTATCATCTTTAGCCACGCGTATTATTGAATTAACGCCCAATGGTATTGTAGACTTTAACGGAAATTACGAAGATTATCTTAATAGCCAAGCTTAAGAAGTAAGGTAAGACGCGATAATAAAACCCCCGTTTATGTTTGAGTGATTGCAATTATTCAGTCCCCCTCTTTAACAAAGAGGGGTTAGGGGAGATGCTTCGACAGGCTCAGGGCAAACGGCAAAACATTAAACATTCTTAATTAAGCGATTCTATGAAAATTAAACAGCTAGCAGACTTAAAATTTGATAATCGCTTTACTCAAACATTACCTGCCGATCCAGAAACCATTAACAACCGTCGGCAAGTTTTCAACGCTTGTTATTCTCAGGTACAGCCTAGAAAAGTTTCAAACCCTAAACTCGTCGCTTATTCTAAAGAAGTAGCTGATCTATTAGATTTACACCCTAGCGTTTGTGAAACTCATGAATTTACACACACCTTTGTTGGCAATCAGTTATTAACCGATATGCAACCTTATGCGACCTGCTACGGTGGCCATCAATTTGGTTACTGGGCCGGACAATTAGGCGATGGCAGAGCCATTAATCTAGGTGAAATCATAAACCAACAAAATCAGCGATGGGCTTTACAGTTAAAAGGTGCCGGCCCTACCCCCTACTCCAGATCGGCGGATGGTTTAGCGGTATTAAGATCCTCTGTAAGAGAGTTTTTATGTAGCGAAGCCATGCATCATTTAGGTGTGCCTACCACACGGGCTTTAAGTTTAATAAGCACCGGTGAAAACGTAGTTAGAGACATGTTTTATAACGGCAACCCAAAGGCTGAACCAGGAGCGGTCGTGTGTCGAGTGGCACCATCTTTTACACGCTTTGGGCATTTTCAACTCTTAGCAGCGCGTGGTGATCTGGATTTATTAAAACAGTTACTTGATTACACAATAAGCACTGATTTTCCCCACCTAGGTATGCTCTCACCAGAAACCTATTGCACTTGGTTTACAGAAGTGTGTCAAAAGACGGCTGAAATGATTGTGCATTGGCAACGGGTAGGCTTTGTACATGGCGTTATGAATACGGACAACATGTCAATACTAGGCTTAACCATTGATTATGGCCCGTATGGTTGGCTAGAAAACTATGATCCTGGCTGGACACCTAACACCACTGATGCAGAACATAAACGCTATCAGTTTGGTAATCAGCCCCAAATTGCCTTTTGGAACTTAGGACAACTGGCTAACGCTATTTTTCCGCTCATCAAAAAAGAACAACCTTTACAAGATGCGATGGATTGCTACTCAGATACCTTTGAAAAAGGTTGGCAAACCATGATGGCTAATAAACTCGGTTTACGAACTTTTACAGCGAATACGGATGATGATTTATACGCAGAGTTATTGGTTATCTTGCAATTAATAGAAACAGATATGACGCTGTTTTACCGACAACTCGCTAAAATTGATTGCAGTCAGGGTCTTGATGAGACTCAACTGAATAACGCCCTAGCTATTCTTGCAGATGCTTATTATGTCCCAGAACAAATAACCTCAACTTACCAAGAGCGTTTAAAGCAGTGGTTAATAAGCTATAGTCAACGCTGCCAAGCTGATCACAGCCCCCATGCTGAACGGATCAGCCAAATGAATGCGGTCAATCCACTGTATGTATTAAGAAACTATCTAGCGCAACTTGCCATCGATAAAGCAGAACAAGGTGATTACAGTGGCATCCATGAGTTATTAGATGTCTTGCGTCAACCCTATACGGAACAAACGGGTAAAGATGCATTCTCTGCAAAACGTCCCGACTGGGCCAGACAACGTGCGGGCTGTTCTATGTTATCGTGCAGTTCTTAGTCAGAATTAAACCATCACTCTTTAAAGGTTTGCCAATCCCCCCAAATAGCCAAAGTCACGCCCACGGCCTGCAGGTTAACAAACAGAGTTTTGCCATCGTCTGAAAATGTAGACCCTGCAAACTCACTCGACTCAAAGCCAGGGGTGACATTTTTAACAAAATCAGTGATCTTGCCACTCAGCGTTAAAATACGCAGGTGATTCTCAGAAGTGCCGCCCCCAGCAGTGTAATCGCTGTCTTCGCAAATAAACACCCAATCCGTATGCGGCTTAATACAAATATTATCTGGCATATCTAAAATATCCCGACTAGGCGACTCAAATACCAAGGTTAAAGTGCCTTGAGTTTTATGCTTAGGCTCATAACGCCACACTTGCCCACCGCCATTATTACCACCATTAGTCGATACAAAATAGATGTGTCCATGCGAGTTAGTAAAAGCGCCTTCTAAACGGGCAAAACTAGCCGCCCCTTTGGCAAGCCCTTGTTTATAAACAGCACTATCATCATGATCAGCCTCTATAGGATCAGGATGATCAATCGTCACCCAAGTGGCCTTAAACTGTTGCCCAATGGTTAAGTTTTTTGAAGTATCAAAACCTTCATGATCTATTATTTTCAGCATTTGCAAAACACCGCCTTTAGCAAGGTGTTTTTTCTGTTTAGGGATAAACCGATAGAAACCTGCTGTATCAGCGTCTTCTGTTAAATAAACTATACCGGTATTTTTATCGACTGCCACCGCTTCATGCTTAAAGCGGCCCATTGCTTTTAGAGGTTCTGCGGGTAATACGCCATTTGCTTTAGCAAAAACTTCATAACAATAACCATGCGGTTTAGGATAGCCGCCTGTAATCTTACCCGCCTCATCCGTGCGTATAGATTGACCCAAGCTGGTTTCCTCACAAGAAATCCAACTACCCCAAGGTGTTCTGCCCCCAGCACAATTGATCAAAGTACCACTAAGACTAACAAAATCTTTAAGTAATTCTCGGGTTTTAGGATTAACTACTAGGGTAGTCGTGCCGCCACCGACCGTCTCATCATAAGCGTTTGCAGCGATAGCAGAACCTTTTACAGGCACTCTTCCATTTGATACCTCATGATTACGAATCAAGCGCAGCTCATTTCCGACAGTAAAACAAGCCATGCCATCATGCAACGGGGGCGTCTTATTACCGTCAGACATGATGCTACCCTGCTTACCAAACGCTTTATACTTAAAACCTTTAGGCAATGCCAAAAATATTTCACCCGTATTTTCAGTAGCCACGGGGCTTAATTCCCCATATCCAAAAGCAATTGGCAACTGCGGCGAATTTTTGTTAGTTAAGGCCATTGCTCGTCGCTGAAACCCAGAAAAACCCATCGCACTAGTCGACGCTAATAAGCCCATCTGCAATAGAAACTTTCGTCTCGTCACCATAAAAATCTCTTGTCAATCATCATTAAATACAAATTAGCCCGCCTACTTTTAACTTTAACCTAGAATTAATAGTCCATTCGGCTAAACTAGCAGCTTCAGGATAAACAGCCGATGATTATGGAGTAACCGCGCCGCATAAACGCGTCGAATAGTAAATAACTCCACGTCTAATGCCAATAGTTTAACAGATGACATTCGTTTTTTATGCTTAAACCCTATTATTCTGTAAGCGTGCAACAAATCCACCTACCTTTTTATTTTTCACCCTGTAAGTTAGCATCTGTGGATGCAGCAGGAAAGGGTAGCAATTCATCAATACGACTAACGTGGGCAGTTTTTCTAAAGTATCTATTAGCCACACATCGAGATTTACGCCATTGTAATGTCTTATTCTTGGCGAACCTCAACTATTTCTTTACTTAAATTATAAGGATAAACTTCTCTAATATATTATCCATAAAGTTCCAGCCTTGTTCGGTGCAACAATAATGGTTGTTGTGATAGATTAACAAGCCTTCCTTAAGACACCTAGACAATGCTGGTTCTAACGTATCAATATTTAACCCGGTTGCAGATTGATACGTACCAACAGTGAAGCCTTGTTTTAAACGCAGGTGATTCATTACAAACTCTAGCGGTAATTCAACAATAGAAATTAAATCTGCGCCACCGTTTTTATGTGTGTTGGCTAAGTATTGTTCTGGGCTTTTGGGTTTAAAAGTTCGGGTAATTGATTGTGGTAGCGCTTGCGTAATTTTGCCATGCGCACCCGCACCAATGCCTAAATAATCCCCAAACTGCCAGTAGTTGACATTATGTTGGCATTGTCGATTGGTTTGACTATAAGCGGACACTTCATATTGAGCATAGCCCTGTTCAGCTAAGATGTGTTGCGCTTGTTTTTGAGTGTTAAAAATAACCTCATCATTGGGCAACTTGGGTGGAAACTTATGAAAATAAGTGTTCGGTTCCATGGTTAGCTGATAAAAAGAAATGTGTGTAGGATTTAGGCTAATCGCAGTCTTGACATCATTAATGCTGTCTTCTGGATTAGAGCCCGGTAACCCAAACATAAGATCCAGATTAAAGTTAGTAAATCCAGCCTGTTGAGCAATATCACCTGCCACCAAGGCTTCTTTCGCGGAATGTACACGACCGAGTTTTTGTAATAACACATCGTTAAAACTTTGAATACCTATAGAAAGACGGTTAATACCTAAGGCTCTATATTCAGCAAATTTTTGACTTTCAAAGGTACCCGGATTGGCTTCTAAAGTAATCTCAATATGGGGCACAAAAGTGATGCGTTGTTTGATACCGTTTAGTAAGCGCTCAAAGGATTCTGGAGCAAATAAACTCGGTGTACCACCACCAATAAAGATACTGCTAATAGGGCGAGTTATTTCATAACGCTGAATATCTTCTGTTAAATCATGCAATAAGGTATCTATGTAGGCCGCTTCAGGTGTATCGCTTTTAACCGCATGAGAGTTAAAATCACAATACGGACACTTTTTAATGCACCAAGGGATATGAATATAAAGGCTGAGTGGTGGTAATGTCATGTTGTGAGATTGAATTTATTAGAGAGATTATTCGAATGGCTACTGACAACACATTAAGAGGAAGTCTACGAGGATGCTCACCTGCAAATACTGCAGCAGTCTCTTTATTAGCAAAGGTCTTTATCATGCCAAGATAATAACGAGTTACGCAGGAAAGCTTCAAGAGTTTTAATCGCAAGGAAAGGCTCTAATGGACGTTTCTTTGAAATGTAGATGCAAATATTAGTATCCAGTAAATAACGTACCGTCATAACCATTCATCTCTATCTTGCGGCAAACTATCCTCACGGTGCACCATAAAATCTTCAGGCATTTGAGCTAGTAAATCAAAAACAGCGGCTAAACTTTCTTTTTGAGGTTTAGAGTCCTTTAATTGATTTAAAAACTCTAAAACCAAAACCACATTAACTTCCTTCTCAGCCCACTCTTTGGGTAACTTAACTGACAAAATGCCATTTTCACTGATATGTGAATTTACTTGAAAAGTTTGCACCTTATTTACCTATATGATTGAAACCCTTAAAATGTCAAAGGAGTACCGAAATTAAGCTCAATTTTAAATAACGGGGAAAAATGCCTTTAGTACTAACGCTATAACCCCACCCAGAATTATACCCAACATCCACTTCATTAATTTAAACTCACCGTCATGTTCAATTAATTTAAGCTCCAGCTTCAAAAGATCGGCTTTAGTTGCAACTTGCACTTCTAACACCTGAGCTAAAGAGTCTCGTTGGGCCTCAGTAACCGCTTCAGCTTGTAATTCTGTAAAACCAGTGCTTTTAAGCCTCTTGACAAACTCATGGATATCAAACGAAACAACTGCCATTACAAAACACTCCTTAACACATTGAATTTCAGTATAACATATACATGTCTGTATTTATGCCCTCAGCATCACTTGCATAAAAATCAGTGCCACCCTTAAGTCCAATAAGTTCGCCGCGAAACAAATCAATATCTTATTTATAACTAATAACGGCCTTAATACCGTTAATGGTCATTTGATTAATCATGGGGTTACTCCGTTGTCATTTAGCCATTCACGCAGACTTGCAATTGCGCCTTTATCTGTCATTGGTGATGGATGTGGGCGGCGGTGACTGGGGCACTCGAGTTCTTCTATCTTTGGTTCCCAAAGTCAACAGCAATGCTTCAATATCAAGCCAGCTAATATTGGCCGATACAGGGCGACTATAAATTAATCAACAACATTATAGACATGCTATTTTCACAGCTAAAAGAATATGCAATGCTATAAAACTAACATCATGA
>CAIQNQ010000137.1 GCA_903873165.1 uncultured Methylococcaceae bacterium
ATAGCTATGCCCTAAATTTTATAAAAACGACGCATTTTCCGGCTTTTAACCGAAAAGGGCGTTTTCTCTCTAAAAAAATAGCTCAAATCGCGTTAAAACTAACTGACTCTGTTTTCAATAGGAGAGTTTTGCAAGTTCCTCTATAGATTAAACTAAAAACTCATATCAGTAATAATAATTTAATTAATGGGATGAGAGTAAACCTAAATATAACTTTGCTCTAATGGAATGTTATAAGTGCTATTGTATGTTCATCCTACCACTACCTATATATCAATTACTTTTTTATTGCCTATCAACCCATAACACTTTACAATCAAAAGATAAAATCCTTTTTTATTAATAACTTCCATGCGCCACGCCATTGATCCAAAAATAGATTGTGTCTTTAAGGCTCTGCTGGGGTCAGAAGAAAACCGCAACCTGTTAATTCACTTTCTAAATGCATTTTTGGCTCAAGACCTTATCGAGCCATTGGTATGGGTAGAGATATTAAACCCGTATAATGATAAAGAATTTCTCAGTGACAAGCTCAGTATTGTTGACGTTAAAGCCAGAGACTGCCATGATCGCCTCTATCAAATTGAAATCCAACTGACCAGTTACGGACAAAGGTTGGTTAAAATTCTTTAGAGAAGGTGAGCAACTCAACGATGAAGCCTTACCTGATTGGATGATTACCCAGGAGATGAAACAAGCCATGAGCACATTAAGTACTTTTTCTGAAAAAGATCAGCATTATTATCAATACCAAGCCCGACAAGAATATTTGCGAGAACAGCGTACGATTCAGCATGAATTAGAACAGGCGACCAAAGCAATATTACAAGCGAATCAACGTGAAGAAGCCGCAAAAAAGCGTGAAGAATTGGCCTTACAAGAAAAGCATGATGCACAGCTACGGGAAGAAGCAACTCAACAACGGGAAAAACTCGCAATAGCTGAAATCGAACGCCTAAAAGCTCTGCTAGCTCAAAAATAGTGACCAACTAACAGAAAACAGTTTAAAGAGTTTCTCAGTGACAAACTTAGTTCAGAGATTCGCATATTTCAGCCGATCAACATACAAGCACTAGAAAGTTTTATAGGCTGATATTTGTGTTATGGTACTTGTGCCATATCACTCTCAATTGATTTTTTAATCATGAAAACGGATACCCTGTTTTATCGGTTATTTCTGCGCAAGCCGAAATTAGCTTTAGAGTTATTAGGTTTATATTATGCAGGCGATAGTTATTGCTTTAGCTCAGAAGAGATCAAGCAAACGGCTTTTAGAATTGATGGTTTGTTCAAACCTGTTACTGATGATCCAGAACAACCTATTATCTTCGTGGAAGTACAATATCAAGTGGATAACATATTTACTTACAGATTATCAAGACCGAACTGACTTATCACCCTCACTTGAATTTATTCGCTTGATTGTCAGTGATAAACAACAGACAATATTGGGTGAAATATTTAAAAATATAAACGGGCTAACAGAAAATCTCTTAGCCCGTTAAATAAACCCATATAATTTACAAATTAAACACCTAATACTATCTTTTGCACTGTGGATCATTCACCTTGAGACAGGCTTTATCCCACCAACGTAATCGATTGTCTCTCGTTATCAAATACCCTCAATAACATGTTACGAATTACCGAACTTAAACTCCCCTTAGACCATTCAGAAGCTGATCTTAAACAGGCTATTATTAAACGTTTAGGGATTCAGGTTGAGCAGTTAGTCTCTTATAAGGTGTTTCGTCAAGGCCATGATGCTAGAAAAAAGGCTGAAATTTATCTGGTTTATACCTTAGATGTTGAGATCACAAATCAAGCGGTTTATTTAGAGAAATTAGGTGCTGAATCGGGTATTTCTTTAACACCCGATACAACTTACAAATTTGTTGCGCAAGCACCTGAAAATTTAACAGATCGACCGATTGTTATTGGCATGGGACCGTGCGGTTTATTTGTGGGTTTGATTCTGGCTCAAATGGGTTTTAAGCCTATTATTTTAGAGCGTGGTAAAGAGGTGAGAGAGCGAACCAAAGATACTTTCGGTTTGTGGCGTAAAAGTATATTTAATCCTGAATCTAATGTGCAATTTGGTGAGGGTGGGGCGGGTACATTTTCTGACGGTAAGCTTTACACCCAGATTAAAGACCCGAATCATTATGGTCGAAAAGTGTTAACTGAGTTTGTTAAGGCCGGTGCACCTAAGGAAATTTTGCATGTGAGTAAGCCGCATATCGGCACTTTTAAATTAGTGACGATGGTCGAACAAATGCGTGCGACGATTGAATCATTGGGTGGTGAAATACGCTTTCAGAGCCGGGTCGATGCGCTTAATATAGAACAAGGACAAGTGACAGGCGTTTCTTTGGCTAATGGCGAAACGTTAAACAGTCAGCATGTGGTTCTAGCGGTCGGTCATAGTGCGAGGGATACCTTTAACATGCTCTATGAAAAAGGCGTTTATATTGAAGCCAAACCTTTTTCAGTGGGTTTTAGAATAGAGCATCCGCAATCATTGATTGATAAATGTCGCTTTGGTAAACATGCGGGGCATCCCTTGTTGGGTGCGGCGGATTATAAATTGGTACATCACTGTAAAAATGGTCGGGCGGTGTATAGTTTTTGTATGTGTCCAGGAGGCACTGTGGTAGCGGCAACTTCTGAAGCAGGGCATGTGGTCACTAATGGTATGAGCCAGTATTCACGAAATGAGCGAAATGCTAATAGTGGTATTGTAGTCGGCATAACACCAGAAGATTATCCTGGGCATCCTTTGGCGGGTATTGATTTTCAGCGAGCATTAGAAGCCAGAGCTTATGTTTTGGGCGGTGAAACTTACCAGGCTCCTGGGCAATTAGTTGGCGATTTTATCGAAAATAAACCCTCGACAATTTTAGGAGCCGTGCAACCTTCATACACTCCAGGCGTAAAGTTGGGTGATTTAAGTACCGCATTGCCTGATTATGCAATAGAAGCGATTCGAGAAGCTCTACCAGCGTTTGATAAGAAAATAAAAGGCTTTGCGATGGCAGATGCGGTTCTCACAGGTGTTGAGACACGCACTTCTTCGCCTATTCGTATTAAGCGTAATGAACAGTTTCAAAGTATCAATACAAAGGGTTTATACCCGGCTGGCGAGGGTGCGGGTTATGCGGGCGGGATACTTTCTGCGGGCGTGGATGGTATAAAAGTGGCAGAAGCAGTGGCTTTGGCAATTTTGGCTGAGAAAAATTAATTGCAAATTCTTTTGATAGGGAAGTGACAACTAAAGCAACTACCAACAAATAATTCGCTGCTAATATTTAGATGCGCATCGTGACGCATCAGTACATGTTTAACAATCGCTAAGCCTAATCCTGTACCATTAACTTTCCTTTGGCGTTTAGTTTCAACTCGATAGAAGCGTTCAGTAATTCGTGGGATATCAGCTTTGGCAATGCCTTCGCCATTGTCTTCAACAGCTAGGACGACGAAATAAGTATCTTCATACCAGCGTACTTTTACAGTTGAGTCTTCTTTAGAGTATTTGAGCGCATTGCTGACTAAATTAGTAAATGCACTGCGTAATTCTTGTTCTTCACCGACTATATTGGCAGGTGATTCTAAAGTGAGTTGAATTCGATTTTTTAATTTGCCAAGGGTATCGCTTTCGTTGCAAATTTGAGTGAGTAAACTGGGTACGTTTACGCAGGTCGTTTTTTTCTGTTGCGTTTCTAAGCGGGCTAATAATAATAAATCATCAACCAAATGTTGCATCCGTTCTGTTTGGCCTTGCATTTGGATGAATGAATTGGTTAATAAGGGTGAGTGTCCGTCATCCATGTCTTGTAGTGTCTCAATATAGCCCTTAAGAACCGTCAGAGGGGTTCTAAGTTCATGAGATACGTTGGCTACGAAGTCCTTACGCATGAGTTCCATTTTTTTAAATTGCGTAATATCTTGAGCCATTAGTAAGCGTAATCCCGCACCATAGCTAATGACTTTAACTTCAAGCGAGACTCTGTTGTCAACAGGCGATGGTAACACAACGGATTCTTTATAGTTCCTAGATCTTAAATAGCGATTAAACTCGGGGAAACGGATTAAGTTGGGTATGCGTTGCCCCTTGTCAGACGTTTTTAAACCAAATACATCTCTGGCGGCTTTATTAGCCCAGTCAATTTCATCATGGGGGCCTAAGATGACCACTGCATTAGGCAGGGCTTCTGTAGACTGACGAAATTGATCAATAATGTTGCGGAGTTTCTTTTTTCGACGTTTTTCACTTTTTTTAATGCGATAGATGTGGTAATAAATATCCTCCCATATCCCTTTAGTTTTTGGATACTTACCTCGCCCACCCCCTCTGATCCATTTTTCAAAGCGCGTGATTTGTGCGAATTGCACAATAATAATCCCTAGCATTAATAAAAATATCAAGAGAATAATATGCCCTGTAATGCCACCTACTATGACTGAAATAAGTAGTAAAAGGATAACTGCGGTGATTTCTCTTTCCCAAACGCGCATATTTTAATCGGCTAATGAAAACCGATAGCCAAAACCTCTCACAGTTTGAACTAAATCTTCACGCCCATGTTCTTCAAGTATTTTTCTTAGGCGACGGATATGAACGTCAATGGTGCGTTCTTCTATATAAACACTACGCCCCCATACTTGATCAAGTAATTGGGTGCGGGTATAGACTTTATCAGGATGGGTCATGAAAAAGTGCATTAAACGAAATTCAGTTGGGCTAACTTCTAATTGTTTATCACCAATTGTCAGTCTATGTTGTTCAGTGTCGAGGGTTAAATCGCCTAAGAAGATTTGAGCTTGACCTTGAATCTTACCGCTTCTGCGGAGTACCGCTCTAATTCTAGCAATGAGTTCCTTAGGTGAGAAAGGTTTGGTCATGTAATCATCAGCACCTATCTCTAAGCCTTTGACTTTGTCTTCTTCTTCACCCCTTGCAGTCAGTAATATGATGGGAATATCCTTGTACACGCTTTCTTTTTTTAAGCGTCTAGCCCATTCAACACCACTAATACCGGGTAACATCCAATCGAGTAAAATAAGATCGTGAGTTCTGTCATCAAGACATTTTTGCGCTTCTTCAGCATCTGCGGCAGCAAAGGCCATAAAACCTGATTGCTCTAGTACCATCAATAACATTTCTCTGATGGCGTCTTCATCTTCAACAACAAGAATATTAAAATTAGACATATTTATTAAAATTAAACGCAGTTAGACTGTATTGTATCAAATGGCCTATGACTCTATTATGACAATATGGCTACTTGGGTGGCTATCATTTACAATAACAGACATTGAAGTCATTTATCTATTCTTTAACTATGAATAACACAAAAACCTACCTTAATGTCTCTTATGCGCAGAAAGATGCGGTTAAAGCACTGGGAGCCAGATGGGATCCGGCCATTAAAAAATGGTATGTGCCCGCTAATATTGATCTTACCTTATTTGCTGCTTGGTTACCGAGTGGGAGTATTGATTCAGAATTTAAAAATTTGCCAATAAATGAATCGGCTAATTTAATGGTTAATACCGATAGAAATGTCGTTGCTGGCGTTAAAACTTTTCCAGCGGATAAGAATTTTGTAGCTTATGATGGGCTAGTACCACCTTGGGAATAGACGTGTTATGCAAACTCTAAAGTATCTCGCTGGTTATTCTGAAAACGTACAAGACCAAGTAGTTAAACTGATTGATTCAGATAAGCTAAATGACTATCTATTAAATAAATATCAGTTCGGTCACGACATTAAAACAGATAAGGCTTTGTATCAGTATGTCGTTGATTTGAAAAATCAATATCTAAAGCAATCCAGTCCGCTAAGCAAAGTGATATATGATGATAAAATAGACTTGGTTCATCAAGCATTAGGCTTGCATACTTTTGTATCAAGGGTACAAGGTAGTCAATTAAAATCCAAAAATGAAATACGTATAGGGGTTATTTTTAAAAATAGCTCCGTTGATTTTTTAAGGATGATTGTGGTACATGAGTTGGCTCATCTTAGAGAAAAAGATCATAACAAGGCTTTTTATAAGTTATGTGAATATATGGAGCCGCGTTATCATCAACTGGAGTTTGATATGCGTTTATATTTGACTCAGTTAGATTTGTTCGGTAAAACTAGCTTTCGTAACTAAGTTTGTCACCAAAAACATTTTTCCAATCATTTTCAAATTGATTGACTGCGGGTGGTACAGCGGGATGGTTTAAAAGCTGCTCTGCGACTTCAGGTGCTAAAGTGATAGCCCCTACGCCGAGTTTAACTATTTCCATGACTTGATGAGTGTTTTTAAAGCTAGCCGGTAATAATATTGACTTTAGATTGTGCTGTTTAACAAGTAGTTGTATATCGGCAACGACCGCAATACCATTCGCTCCTAGGGTATCTATGCGGTTAACATAGGGTGCAAGGTATTCAGCACCCGCAAGAGCGGCAAGAAAGCCTTGTTGAACTGAATAAATAGCGGTTGCCAGCACACTGATGGGTGTGGCGTTAAGCTGTTTGATGGCCGCCAAGCCGATTTCAGTTGCGGGGATTTTGACGACTATATCGTAGGGTAGAGCATGAAGTTGTTCGGCTTCTTTTAAAATATCTTCGGTTGTATTACCGACTGTTTGGACATGAAATCGGGCATCTGACCCTAAAATTTTTGCACAGTTATTTAAAGTCTCTTTAAGGCCAACGCCTGATTTTGCTAGAATACTGGGATTGGTGGTAATACCTTTTAATGGTAAGGCTTTATTAAAGCGGGCAAGTTGTAGGGCATCTGTGGTATCTAAATAAAGCTCAAACATAATAATTATCCTAAATCAGTGTCTGACAATTTTAGCAATTGCATCTAATAAAGGGTTAAATTTTCTTAAAATATTTATTAAGGCCAACAAGAACATAAATGTATTCAAAAGCATCTCTATTTAAGGATCAAACTGTCCGACTTGCACATGGAAATGGTGGGTGTTTGATGCGAGATTTGATAGAGCAAATTTTTGTTCGGCATTTACAAAATGATTTATTAGATGCAAATACGGATGCTGCTTTTATACCCTTTGTCGTTAATGCAGGCGACTTAATGATCAGTACGGATGGCTTTACGGTAGAGCCATTGGAGTTTCCTGGTGGCAATATTGGTAGTTTAGCCGTGCATGGTACAGTCAATGATTTAGCAGTTTCTGGCGCTAAACCACTGTATTTAACACTAAATGCGTTTATAGAAGAGGGCTTGGAGCTAAAGGTGCTTGATAGAATAGTACAAAGTATGGCGCAAGCTTGTGTTGAATGTGATGTTAAAATCGTAACAGGTGATACAAAAGTTTTAAGGCGTGGGCAAGGCGGCGGGGTTTATTTTGCTACAACTGGCATTGGTCAACGAATAGCCAAACATTCTTTAGGTTTAAATAATATTAAAGTTGGTGATTTGATTTTGTTAAGTGGTACGGCGGGTGATCATGGTACAGCCGTTATGTTGGCTAGAGAGCAGTTTGGTTTAATGGGATCATTAAAGTCTGATGCGGCGTCTGTTTTACCCATTACTGAAGCCTTGTTAGAATTTGCAGGCTTACGTTTTATGCGTGATCCAACTCGAGGCGGTGTGGCAACTATTGCCCATGAAATTTCTCGTGTGATTAAGCAATCGGTGCGTCTTTACGAAGCGACTATGCCTTATAACGAGCAAACTATCGTGGTGTGTGATTTGCTGGGTTATGATCCTTTGTTTATGGCTTGTGAAGGAAGAGTACTCGCTGTTGTAGCACCAGACTGTGCAGATGCTGCTGTCAGTAAATTGCAACAATTGGGCTATGCTGATGCTGCTATTATTGGCAGGATTGAGCAGGGACGAGCACATGCTTTCTTAGAAACGGAATTAGGCGGGGAGCGTATCTTGCCAGAGTTAGAAGAGGACCCTTTACCGAGAATTTGTTAAATGACATTTGATTAGCAGTTTCGTAAATTTTATTATTACAATGGTTTGTCAGTTATTTTTAATATAATTTTTTAGGGTACTGGTAAAATAACACTGTTTTATTAATGTGCGTTAAAGAATTTTATAAATATTGGGCTAAGTGTGCAAATATCGTTTTTTAAGAAGTTTGGTTATTGTGGTGAGTTAATTTGTTTAGCAGTCATGTTGAATGCTTTAATTCAGTGCGATGTTTATGCGGATGCAAACAACAGCAAAGACTTGCCTTTAGTGGGTAAATTAAAAAAAGTCATTGTTTCTCTTGATAGTGAACAAGCAACTGCTGATGAAATAAAGGCTGTCTTAATAACAAAACAACATCCTTATTTAAAACGATCTGACTTTCAAAACCGTGCTGAGGATCTCACTAAACTATATGAGGTTTCTGGGAATAAACTCTTGTGGGTAGCAAATCCGGAAGCTGAAAAAAATGCCTTTGAAGCAATAGGCTTAATAACGGCTGCAAAGGACAATGGGCTTAATCCTGAAGATTATGAGTTGAATAACTTACTGGATTTACAGGCTAAAGCGAAGATTACTGCACTTGATAATGACAAGGAATTAGCGCTTTACGATACAGCGATTAGTTTGTCATTGCTACGATATTTACATGATTTACATTACGGTAGGATCAATCCGAAAGCGATTAATTTTAATCTTAAATTAAGAGATAAAAAGATAATTGATTTACCTGAACTGATTAATGATGCCATCAAAACATCTCAAATAAATAATCTAGCGCAACGCTGCCAACCTCAATTAAAGCAATATCAAAAATTAAAGCAAGAACTCGCTAATTATCGATTATTAGCGAGTGAGGGTGTAAGTTTTCATTTACCTTTTGTGCAGAAAGTAAAACCAGGTGAGAACTTATCTATATCAGGCACTTTATTGGCTCGTTATTTAATTAAATTGGGTGATTTACCAAAAGATTCCGAGTCAGACTATAAAAATTCAAATGTGTATGACGATAAGCTTGCAGCAGGCGTTAAAAAATTCCAGTTACGGCATGGAAATGAGGCTGATGGTGTCTTGGGTCAACGTACAGTTGCGGAACTTAATGTCCCAGTTTCTGAAAGAATCACTCAGCTAGAGTTGGCAATGGAGCGCTTGCGTTGGTTGCCAGAGTTAACTAATGGTACTTCAATTATTGTCAATATTCCGGCTTTTCAGTTGTGGGCTTTTGATGACGTTGATGAAATTAATGCCAATATGCCAAATATGCGAGTTGTTGTGGGTAAAGCGCTTAAGAATGAAACGCCAGTACTGATGGCAGAAATGCGTTTTATTGATTTTATGCCTTATTGGAATGTGCCCTATAACATTGTTAAGAAAGAAATTGTTCCGAAACTTCTTAAAAATCCAAGTTATTTAAATGCTGAAAATATGGAGATGATTGCAACGGATGGGGCAGAAACTAAAGTGGTGTCCTTTTCTGGTGCTACACTGCAAGGTTTAACTCAGGGCAATATTAGAATAAGGCAACGACCGGGTCATAAAAACGCTTTAGGAAAAGTGAAGTTTATGTTTCCTAATAAAAATGATGTTTATTTGCACGACACGCCATCGCATGATTTATTTAATCGCACCCGACGGGATTTTAGTCATGGCTGTGTGCGAGTTGAAAGGCCTAATCAATTAGCCCAGTTTGTTCTAAAAAATCAACTGAATAAAGAGGAAATTGATGAGGTAATGAAAACGGAAAAATCCCGTAGAATTATGCTTAAAAAGACCATCCCGGTCTTGTTTTTTTATACGACAGCTTTCGTAGATCAAAATGGCCGATTAAATTTTTATGCAGATATTTATGGTTACGATGAAATTTTGAAAACAGAATTGAAGAAATTACAAGATGTTCCTGATCAAGTTTTATTTGTGCCGCCACCAGAAACGATACCGACGGAAGCTTCAACGAGTCCGGCTTTGTTACCCAATGCAAACAGCGAATCTGAAAAACAGCCTTGAGCGAGTATCGATTACCAAGACCGCACATCTCCAGTATCTAAATGTACAAAGTTACTGTCTGGGTAAAAGCCAACGCCTCCTCTAGCCAAACTAAGGGCTGCCTCTTTGATATAGCGTGCTTGTAGGCCTTCAACCCTAATATCAATAGCACGACCTTGAATATGAAAGCTATGCTCTGCTACACCAGAACTGTTTTTACGCAATGTTGCGTTAGTTATGGGTGCTCTATAGGCTGATACGACTTGAATCGGTTTGTTGATTTCTAATCTTTGATTAAGGTCGAATAGCTGATCTAGTAAGGCAGTATCGATAGGGCAGATTTCATTGGTATGGTAATCACGGAGTAAGTGATTTATTTCTTTAAGAGCACCTTGAATATACTGACCTTTTTCAAAGTAAGTTAATTTTAATTTATCACCCGTTTGGGTGTGAACTAAGTGTAACGATTTGGCGGGTAAGATTTGTTTAGATCGATGTAAAGCTTGTCTATTTGAGACGCTATGTGTAACACGTTTTGAGGTGCTATGTATAACACGTTTGTGAGATTCTTTATGATGAGGATATAATCGACCATGCCCATAATGGTGTGGTTGTATGATTGATCTGACTTTAGCCGACGCTATGTCTGTACCCATTAGGGTAATTAAAGATCCATAGGCAAGTTTTTTAAGAAAGTTGCGTCTATCAGATATCTCTATTTCATCAGAGTTAACAGTCTGTGTTTTTATAGTATCCATAACTAATTCCAATTTATCACGATGGCTTAAGTATCTCTATTTAATCTTAAAATAATCTTAAGACTTCTCGAATTTTTGTTAAATAAAGGGTATTAATTGCCATATTTATAAAATCAATTATTTTCTATTGATGTATTAGTCTTGATTCTGCTATATATATGTCGTAGTTGCACGTATATTAAATTTCGCTAACGATACATTACTAACGGATGAATAGCATGAGTAAAAAAATCGTTAAACCTTCAGCTTATTTAACAGAAGTTAAAATTTTGTCTGATCGAATTGTTAAAGCTCAACAACCCATACGAATATTAGATTCTATCAAATGGGATGATAGTATTAAACAGACATTTTTTAATGAGAAATGTAAAAATCCACCCAAAGTTACTACAGATTATTATAAGGATCGACCTTTAGGTTTTGATATTGCCGATAAGAAATTAGAGTTTTATCAGATCGAGAGAGACTTAGTTCGTAAATTGGGCCAACTGAATCCTTTAAGTGTAATTATGCGGAGGATATGCAGAGAATATCAAGATGTGGTGAGCATGTTAGAAGCTAGAGGAACCCCTTTATTTTCTAATATTTCTCAAGAGTTATATGGTTCTTCGCAAGATGTTTTTCATGTAGGAGATCCAACAATCGCCGAATTAGGCAGTATGATGGAGCTAACATTAGATCCATTGATTCAGCTTGATTTTGAAGAGCCAAAAACCATAGGGGCTAAAGAAGCGGTCGCTATTCTTAATGAGAAAATAGAAAATGTTTTTCCGGGTGATGGACTAAGGGCGATGTTAAGTGATGGTATTGTCGCAGATGCGGCGGCGGGAACTGACTATATAAAGTTGCGTTCGGATGCCATGTTTAATATGCGTGACTTAAGAGTACTTGAAGTTCATGAAATATGGGTACATTTGGGGACAACGCTCAATGGTTTAGCGCAACCGTATTGTACATTTTTGGGTAAAGGCCCCCCATCTGCTACAGTCACTCAAGAGGGCTTAGCGGTATTAATGGAGATTTTAACATTCAGCTCTACGCCCCATAGATTAATGCGCTTAATAAACCGAGTGCGTGCCATTACTTTAATTGAAGAAGGGGCTGACTTTATGGATATATTTAAGTTTTTTCAAGAGAAAGGCTTGGATGAGGAAGATAGTTACGCATTTACTAGTCGTGTTTTTAGAGGAACCACTTATAATGGTCTGCCTTTTACAAAAGATTTAACGTATATCAAGGGCTTTGTGCTGACTTATAATTTTATGCGGCTTGCTGTGATAAAGGGAAAGCCAGATCGTATCCCCTTGTTATTTTGTGGTAAGACCATGATAGAGGATATGAAAGTCTTAGCTGATTTAGTGGAAGAAGGAACTGTTATTCCACCCCATTTTTTGCCCCCGCAATTTAAAGATTTAATGGGCTTAGCGTCATGGCTAAGTTTTAGTCGTTTTATGACCTCTTTAAACTTTAGGCAATTAGAGCAAGATTACGCCAATATTCTTTAAGTAAGTTATTTGGGGAGTTGATTGAACCCATATCAACTTCGTATCGTTTTATTAAAGTTAATGCTATAAAAATAGACACCTTTGTTAGTAAAGGTGTCTATATCAAGTGTTATAAGTTAAGTAGCAATGAAAGATAAATTTATTAGTTTTTTTAATACCCTAAGCAAAGATGAACAACAAGTACTACTTGTATTAGCGGTTGTCTATGCGCCTATTGTCCAGTCAAACTTACATGCTTTGTTGAAGTTGCTTGCTTGCATCGAGCCAAAAAAAATAGCGGTTATTGATAAGCATTTTGGTGAAAAGATGCAGCAATCAGGAGCGGTTTTAGTTAATTCAGATGGCTGGCAGTGTAATAAGAAACTAGCTGAACATTTAATGCGCTTAGCTAAAAATGAGTCTTGGTTTAATAAGTTGGTGCAATTTTTAATTGCGCAGCCGAGTTATTACTATCCAGCGCGACTTGATATTTATCATGCTATAAAGCAGTTACGTCTTTTTTTATATCAAGAAAACGTCGGAGCTTTTTCAGCAAATATTGAATATTTTTATTACTCATACCCACAATATTTTATTGAGGCTATGAATGATATTTTTTTTAATGAATATAATTCAATTTGGTTTAGTGACTTACCTGATGAAATTAAAGGCATTGTTTTAAAGTTCTATTTAAAAGATAGTTATTTTTATCTCATTGATGATTCGTTCCAATATAAACTTTTGGAGTCTTTTTTGGGTAATAAAAGGCATCAAAATCAAAATATAGTCCATGTTGTCATTGCTGAGCGTTTGGTAAGAGGGATTTTTAAAGATGCAGAAGCCTGGTTATTAGATGATTATTCTTTTGAGGGGGTTAAATTATTAGGCACATTAAAGTTTTTGGAAAATAAGAATGATGAAGCAATCATCTATTTTCGGGCAGCACTTAAGGTGCTAAAAAAACAGTCGGGTAAGCGAAATATTGTGATTCAGGGTATTGAAGGTTATTTTTTTAGTCTAGCATTACTTAAAAGTCGACAGTTGCCTAATTTGCTTTTACTGAGGCAGCAATTAATAATAGCCATTAAGCAGGGCGCAGGAAATCCATTTAATGGTTTAAATTTAATGTTATTAGAAGTTATTGATATCTACCAAGGTAAATTAAATATAGAGCAAAGTGTATTTTTATTGACTAAAAAAACTTCTCCTTATGAGCTTTTGTTTCAAGGGTTACTTTTATATTGGCTATCTGAATTAGAGGCGTTAATTTTTGGTGAAATTAATAATCAATTTGTCATGCAGTTGGTCGATTACTGTCAAAAAGCGCAACAATTAAATTATGTGTGGTTTGCTGCGACTAGCGCGGCTTTTTTGGCGCGAATTGAACATAAAAATGAAAAGTGTGCGCATATTTATCAACAGCATGTTGATTTACCTTTTGGCGAACTCATTGATTTATTGCCTCAAGTATCATCATGGCAGAGGGCATTAGATGCTCTGACGCTATTATCCAGTCATCCAGAGACTTCACAAAAAGAATTACGCATCATTTGGTCTTTAAAATTACAAAAAGACACGATCCTTTTAGAGCCTAAAGAACAGCGCTTAGGCTTAGGTAATCGATGGACTAAAGGTCGAATCATAGCCTTAAAAAAACTGCATAATAATATTGATGAATTTGATTATTTATCCGAGCAAGATAAGCGGGTTTGTGCTCACATTCAGATTATTAAAGAAAATGACTATTACGGCTATTCAACAAGAGAAAAATATATATTATCTAGCC
Organism: uncultured Methylococcaceae bacterium; assembly: GCA_903873165.1. Lineage (GTDB taxonomy): Bacteria > Pseudomonadota > Gammaproteobacteria > Methylococcales > Methylomonadaceae > Methylobacter_C. Next base: position 13,956 of record CAIQNQ010000137.1, read on the forward strand.
ATGCGATTACCGAATTAGTGGGTCATCCTGCCGTATTTTGGTCTAATCAAGAAGCTAATGATCATCCAGTCGATATAGGCGTATTTGAGCCGCAACTATTAGTTAAAGAGGTAGAAGAGAAATTACATATCTCATTGTTACCACCGATTACACAAGAAAAAATCATCGTTCAGAAGACTGCAAATAACGGCTTACAAGTCTATGTTGTTAATGATTCGCATCGACAAGTAGCAGAAATATTAGGCTCGGATGGACTCATAGTGCCTTTATCTGCACGGCAACAGGTGATTGATTCGATTTCATCGATTGCATCTATGTTAACGGTGCAATCCGATATTGGCGGGGCTTCAAATTCAGCGACAACTGTTGAGGTGGATAGTCGTTTACATATCCATTTACAACCCGTGGGTCAAGGTATCCAGATAGATGTTTTTGTACAACCTTTTTTAGAAGGGGGGCCACTTTATGTGCCTGGTTCGGGTGGGGCAACTGTGTTGGCAGAAATTGATGGCAAGCAATATCAAACAACACGTGACTTTGATTTAGAAAAACAATATTTAAATCAGGTTATTGAACAATGTACTGAATTATATGCCGTTAAAGAACCTAAATGGAAATTAGATGATGCAGAGTCTTCATTAGAGGCTTTGTTGCAACTACAAGGTTTGGGTGATTTTGCCCTATTGGAATGGCCAAAAGATAAAAAAATTAAATTGAGTCGAGAAAACGGTTTGTCACAGGCTCAGTTTTCGGTGCGTAAAGAAAAAGATTGGTTTAGCGTTGAGGGTAATATAGAAATTGATAATGGCGAAGTGCTGGATATGCAACGTTTAATGACCTTGCTAAATGGCACTACCAGCCGATTTTTACAATTAGAAGATGGTCAGATTATCGCTTTAACACGTGAATTAAGACAGCGTTTAGATGATCTTTCGGGTATTGGCGAGCTGCATAAAGATAAAGTCCGTTTTCACCCGTTAGCGGCTTTAGCTTTGGATGAAATTACTGCTGGCATGGCAGTGACCGCTAGTCAGCCTTGGTTAGATCAACTGAGTCGCTTAAATGAAATGGGAGACTTAAACCCTAAGCCGCCGTCTACTTTACAGGGTGAGTTACGAGATTATCAATATGAAGGCTTTCAATGGATGATGCGTTTAGCTCATTGGGGTGCAGGAGCTTGCTTAGCAGATGACATGGGTTTAGGTAAAACTATTCAGGCGATTGCTCTAATCTTGGCGAGAGCACCTCAGGGTCCTACGTTGATATTAGCTCCCACTTCTGTGTGCATTAATTGGTTAGAAGAAATACAGCGCTTTGCGCCTACCTTAAATCTTCATCAATTTGGCACGGGTGATCGACAAGAAATGATTGATAATGCTGGGCCATTTGATTTAATAGTGTCTAGTTATGGCTTGTTGCAAACAGAAGCGGATCGTCTAGTCACTAAACGCTGGCATACCTTAGTCGCTGATGAGGCTCATGCCATAAAGAATGCGTTAACTAAGCGTTCTAAGGCAGCAATGGCATTACAAGCAGATTTTAAATTGATTACGACGGGGACACCGATAGAGAACCATTTGGGTGAATTATGGAATTTATTTAATTTTATTAACCCTGGATTATTAGGTTCTTTACAAAACTTTAATCACCGTTACGCACAAGCGATAGAAAACAATAAAGATCATGAGTTACAGCAACGGCTTAGAAAATTATTAAGACCGTTTATATTGCGCCGACTTAAGACGGATGTGTTAACGGAATTGCCGCCAAGAACAGAAGTTACTTTGCATATTGAGTTAAGTTCTGGTGAGCGGGCTTTTTATGAGGCTTTGCGCAGAGATGCTATGGATACCTTGTTAGCAACGGGTGATAAATCCGAACATAAGCAACTTAAAATTCTGGCAGAAATAATGAAATTAAGGCGGGCTTGCTGTCATCCTAGTTTAGTGATGGAAGGCAGTACCTTAAGTAGTTCTAAGCTTCAAGCGTTTGAAGAGTTAGTTGATGAATTGCTGGCAAATAAACATAAGGCTTTAGTGTTTAGTCAATTTGTTGGGCATCTGAGTATCATAAGACGCTTGCTTGATAAAAAAGGCGTCAGCTATCATTATTTGGATGGTTCTACACCGGTGCCTAAGCGAAAAATCGCGGTTAATTCATTTCAAGCGGGTGAGGGGGATTTATTTTTGATTAGCTTAAAAGCCGGTGGTACGGGGTTGAACCTAACGGCTGCGGATTATGTGATTCACATGGACCCTTGGTGGAATCCAGCGGTTGAAGATCAAGCCTCAGATCGTGCACATAGAATGGGTCAAATGCGTCCGGTTACGGTGTATCGTTTAGTTGCAAAAGACACTATTGAGGATAAAATTGTCGAGCTGCATAAGCATAAGCGAGATCTAGCCAGTAGTTTGCTTGAAGGTGGGGAGGTCAGCGGAAAAATGTCAGTTGAAGAGATGATGGCTTTAATAAAGGATATTGTGTAGTTTAATAGCTGAAGATGAATGAGGGGGTAAAATGAAAAAATTAAAATATACTGTTTTAGGAAAAGTGTTAGTCGGTGCTTTGGGTTTGTTAGCCGTAGGTTACAGTGAATTGAGTTTGGCTCAAGGCACTATAGAAAGAACGTTATTATTAGAAAAACCAGTAGAACTACCCAGTACCCAAGTCGATACAAAAGTCATGCGGGTTAAGTTTTCGCCTGGGTTTAAAACGCCGTGGCATACCCATGAAGGGCCGGGGCCTCGTTATGTGGTAAAAGGTCAGTTAACTGTTGTAGAAAATGGTAAAACCAATGTTTATAAAGCGGGTGAGGTATTTTGGGAAACTGGTGCTTTAATGTCCGTGGAAAATACCGGTACTGATTTTGCAGAATTGATTATTTTCGAGTTAGCACCTGTAAAAAAGTAGTTCTATGTTAATTTTAAGTGGTAGGCGGTTAATACTCAGTAGTCAAGAATGATTAGTGACTGCTACAAACTCACTAAATGCTAGTAGCCAACGCTTGATGACCGCTTAGTTTTCCTATAAGAGTGCTAAAAGATTCTTTTTTAGTAGTAAAGATTTATCCAATTTAGTTTTTTAGCACTGCTCAGTAATCATCAATGCCTGCCGAGCATTCGGCAAGCATTGATGAGCGCTAAAGCAGCTGCAACCAGTGCATAAGCGGGTCATGGTTCATGAGTAGCAGGTCTGTCTAGTACTCGCCAGGCATTGCCTAGTATTCAAAAATGATTTTTTACCCCTAAAGAATGCCTGCTAGTTCGCATTAGTGATTGCTGAGTACTAGGCTGTCATTGGCTAGCGCCCGTCCGTTATCGACAATCTCAACATGTTACGCATTGAGCGGGCAGCAAAATGTAATTTTGGTGTCTGCGAGCCAGTTGGTGTAGGCTTATACGAGATGCGAACTCACTTAAATAGTTGATAATACTTTATAAAAATGTCAATTTGATGATAACTAATTGCTGGTTGGCTGCGCGATTGCACACTTTTAGCAGTTATAACAAGCAATCTTTTCTACTTGATGTCCAATTACCAAGATTCTCAAGTTTTTCACAAATCCTCATAAAATATCTTTGTCACACTAAACTTGGACAAAATTAAAATCTGTACAGCTTTGTCATAGAATTTTGTTATAATTAATTTTAATTATTGTAAAACAGTCTATTACGTTTATGTTTCTTGGTGTATTTCCTGCTTTCAAGCGGATTTTAGCGCTGAAAAATAAAGAAAATAAAATATTTGTACATGTTTTGTAAAACTTTACTTTGACAAGAGCGTTTCTTATTGTTACATTATTGTGAAATGATTAGTAAACAAATGACGTACTAATAACTAATCATATAAAGTTAAGTGCTTGGCAATCGTGTGGGTGTATTGATTGGAGCAACTTAAAATAATTATAAGAATCTTTTACGAGGATTTAGTGCTATGGCTTATTTAAATACGCAGTTTTCAAAACAAGAACTAACTTATGTTGTCGATAGTGCACCATTAGCAAAACCGCAGCCTAAGGTAAAAACGGTAGAAACTGCTGAGTTAACCGAAAACAGTAATTTTTACATTGCTAGCCAGTTAAAAGATGAGAAGCAAAAATTAATCAGTGCCCTCGCGCAATTTCCAGTGACTGCTTTATGGATATTGAGACAGTATGAGCAAGCTGAAAACAATGCGACTCAAGAGGATGATGCCTCAATAGATGTTGAATATAGCACTGAATTAAGTGCAGTGAGTCAATGTTTTGATGTCTTGGTTGATAAATACAATAGTGAGGCCAGTAGCGGAGTGGTTAAGCAAAACTTAATCACTGCATTACAAGCATTTCCCTTTACCTTTAGCGATTTAACCAAATTAGTTGATGTGATTGTGTATGCCTATAAATATAGAGGTCTTTGTTATCAACCTAATTCATTACATGGGCCTAAAAAATCAGATTTAATCATTAAGCGATTAGAAGGCGCCAATAGAAGAAATACTACTAATCAAACTAAGCTAAATGATTTTTTGGCTAATTATGATGAACAGTTTTTATTTTTATCAAGCACTGAAATGCACAAGTACTTTGCTGAAGTGGTGTTTTCAGAAAACCAATGGTTAAAGTTGAGACAACAAACCGCGACTGCAAATTCAAGACTCGTGTTGTTTATTGCCAATCAATATAAAGGTAGCTTTTTAGACTTTGATGACTTAGTGCAAGAGGGTCATACTGGGTTGTTAAAAGCAGTTGATAAATTTGATTTTAGATTAGGCTTTCAATTTTCAACTTATGCGGGTTATTGGATAAGACAAGCGATATCAAGAGCGTTGTCGCGTAATGAAAGAGTGGTCAGAGTGCCTTGTGGTCAAGTCGCTAATATCAATAAAGTATTCCGCTGTAAAGATCAATTTTTATGCAAAGAAGGTAGAGAGCCTACGATGCAAGAGCTAGCAGAATTGACTAAATTATCAGTAAATGAAGTGAATAATTTATTGGCCATTTCTCAATCGGCAACGGCCTTAGAAGGTTATGAAGAAGAAGGAGAAGTCGCATTTGCTCCTATTGATTACATAGAACAAAACGTTTTTACTTCTTCGTATAAGCAAATTGCTAAAACCGATCTTGAAGCTTTATTAGCTAAGGCTATTATCGGTTTAAACCCAAGAGAGGCTAAAGTTATTTGTAGTCACTTTGGAGTGGATGTTGATGATGCTATGACTTTACAAGAAATTGGTGTTGAGTTAAATTTAACCCGAGAAAGAGTGAGACAAATTCAAGTAATTGCGCTTGAAAAAATCAAACGCACTCTGGGTGATGAATTAGAAGTTTTTTTGTAATGTACAAAGTGGTTAAAGATAGTTAAGATGAAATCCTACTGCACAAGTAGGAAAGAATGATTTAAGACTGATGATAGGGTAACGTGGAAACATCGAGTTTTGAATAGTGATTTAGGTAAACCCAACGCTGCTATTGATCTTAATTTAAGATCAGGAGATTAAACAATGAAAAAATATATACTCAATGCACTCCTTTGGAGTGTTGTTTTATCCGGTGCCTTTTTAATATTCAATCGCGTTAACACTGCGCCGCCGGTTGATGATTCAATCGCCTATTCAGATTTTATCGTTAAAGTAAAAAATAAGTTGGTTGATCGAGTTGAGATTACGGGGCCATCGATCAAGTTGCGTACTAATGATGGTCAAAACTTAGAAACATTCAATCCTAATGATCCACATTTAATTGATGATCTTTTAAGTGCAGGTGTGCAGGTCAGAACTAAACCACCTGTACAGCAATCAATAATCATGCAGATGTTTATTTCCTGGTTCCCTATGTTGTTGCTGATTGCCGTCTGGATCATCTACATGCGCAGAAACCAAGGCGGTGGCATGGGCGCTAATGGCTTTGGTAAAAGCAAAGCTAAATTGTTAGAAGAAGATAAATTAACTGCCACATTTGCTGATGTAGCGGGTTGTGAAGAAGCCAAAGAAGAAGTAACAGAGTTAGTTGACTTCTTAGCGGATCCACAAAAATTCCAAAAACTAGGCGGTAAGATTCCACGCGGTATATTAATGGTGGGCCCTCCAGGTACTGGTAAAACCTTGTTAGCTAGAGCGATTGCGGGTGAAGCAGGTGTTAAATTCTTTACGGTATCAGGTTCAGACTTTGTTGAAATGTTCGTGGGTGTGGGTGCTTCACGTGTTAGAGACATGTTTGCTCAAGCGAAAGAACATGCACCTTGTATCATCTTTATCGATGAGATCGATGCAGTCGGTCGTCAACGTGGCGGTGCTGGCATGGGTGGCGGTAATGATGAACGTGAACAAACCCTAAACCAATTATTGGTTGAAATGGATGGTTTTACTGGCAATGAAGGCGTGATTGTTATCGCGGCAACTAACCGTTCTGATGTATTGGATAAAGCGTTATTAAGACCGGGCCGTTTTGATCGTGAAGTGAATGTCGGTTTACCTGATGTTAAAGGGCGTGAGCAAATCTTAAATGTACACATTAAAAAGGTACCTGCGGCTAATGATGTCAATTTAAAAGATATTGCGAGAGGTACACCCGGTTTTTCAGGTGCTGAATTAGCCAATGTGGTGAACGAAGCAGCCTTGTTTGCCGCTAGATCAAACAAGACCAAAGTGAACATGAGTGATCTTGAAAAAGCGAAAGACAAAATCTTAATGGGTGCTGAAAAACATACCATGGTGATGACTGAAGAGGATAAATTGTTAACCGCTTACCATGAAGCGGGTCATTGTATCGTCGGCGAATCTTCACCCGATCATGATCCTGTTTATAAAGTAAGTATTATGCCTAGAGGCAGAGCATTAGGTATCACCATGTTCTTACCAGAAAGAGATCAATACAGTGCGAGTAAACGTAAGTTAGAAAGCCAAATCGCCAGTTTATTTGGTGGCCGAATCGCAGAATTGATGATTTATGGTGGTGACAGAGTGACTACTGGGGCTTCTAATGACATTGAAAGAGCAACAGAATTGGCTCGTAAAATGGTGACTCGTTGGGGCTTCTCTGAGAAATTAGGCCCCTTAGTCTACGGTGAAGAAGGCGGTCAACCTTTTATGGGTTACCCAGGTTCACAAGGTAGCAAAGTGTCTGGTGTGGTAGCTGAACATATTGATGAAGAAATTAGAGCCGTGATTGATTGTAACTATCAACGCGCTCAAACGATCTTACAAGACAATATTGAAATACTGCATAAAATGGCTGATGCCTTAATGAAATGGGAAACCATTGATAAGGATCAAATTGATGACCTAATGAGCGGTAAAGATGCGCGTCCTCCAAAAGAAGACGAAGAGCCACCTAAAACCGTTTATAACAAGCAAGAAAAAGTTGAATTAAAAAAACCAGTAACTATTAACATTAATAAAAATAAACCTGCTGGACAAGTTTGAGGTGCGCTCATTCGGGGGGAGCTACGGCTCCCCTTTTTTTTGCCTGTAAAACAAGATCGATATATCTCACTCTCACTCAAGCATTGACATTAGTCAATAATACTTTCTTTCGACGACAGATTATATTTGCTCGCTGTCATCGTATCTGAACTCTACACATAAAAACTCAATTTCCAGAACTCTAGCTTGTCATCCCTTGTATTGACAGATGAAAAGCACCGAGTGCCGCCCAATTTTCTAAATAGCTTAAAAAATAATTTTAAATTTGTAACAGACATAGTGCTTTCACGTCAATAAATACGGGACTATAAAATTATTGTTACATTTTGTGATAGTTTGTTACTGTTAAATATTTGATTTTATTAAAATGTTTTTCTATTATACATGGAGTATTTTATGTAGTTGTTTTCTACTCAATTCTGTAAGCAATTACCCTCTACGTAAATCTAAGATCAAAAAGGCCAGGCTATCCTCATGCTTCAGTCTGAATTGCAACTTTAATTACTCGAGCATATAAAATGAAAAATAAATATTCAACCCCATTAATAATAATGGCTCTCGCTTTTTCGTCATGGGCAGTTGCTAGTACATCTAGTGTGTCTATTTTATCAACGCCAGCCACAATAACTTATGGTAATAAAGCAACCATTACATGGTCTTCCACGAATGCTTCATCCTGCACAGCGTCAGGTGGCATAAATTCAGATAACTGGGCGAAGGCAAAACCAACATCTGGGTCATTTGTAACATCAGCATTAACTAAAAGTACAAGTTACTATATAAGCTGCACAGGCAGAAACGGCACTGAAGTTACTTCAACAACAAAACAGCTAACTATAGGCGTAGAATTGCCCTCAGCACCTATTGTTTCAATAAGTGCTGGCCCTGCCACCAACAGTGGCGTCTCAACATTAACATGGACATCAACTTATGCGGATTCTTGTCTTGCTTCTGCTGGCTGGACGGGAAATAAGGCCTTGTCAGGCTCCTTTTACACACCTCCATTATCAATACCTACCCTTTATACATTAACCTGTACAGGGAGCGGGGGTACTACAATACAATCCGTTACCACCCAACTGAATCCGTTATCAGGTAAAGCAGGATCAAAATTGGGTATTAATCTTAGCCCTATTAATGACTGGGGCGATAGAGATTTAACCTTTGTTGATGTTATGAAAATTGCACGGGGCTTTGCGACGCCTGCTGCGCCATGGGATCCATGGAAATATCCAGCTCCCACGGATGCTAATGGTTGGCCAACAACGGACTTTGGTATTGTTTTTATCAGTTATCCGAATGACCCGTTAAATCGGCCATTAAGTGCCACATTCCCCAGTATGTTAGGCACTTATAAGCTTAGTTTTACTGGTCAAGCTACGGTGAATGGCTATCATTGCTGCCAAATTCAAAATCAAGTCTATAATGCTGTAACCAATAAAACAACAGCTGATGTTGTGGTTGGGCCAACAGATCCTTTTGTGACTCTTACTTTTACCAATACCAACAATGGTGTTCAAAACCTAAAATTATTGAGGCCAGGTTATCCTATTGACACCACTCAGGTATTTACTACGGAATTTTTAAATGCCATAGCGCCTTTTAGTACCTTGCGATTTTTAGAACCCCTCTTAACCAACAATAATCATGGTTCAAAATGGGACGCAAGAAAGCTTAAATCGGATCCCACTCAAAATGATACGAGGGGTGTTGCCTGGGAATATGTGATTGATTTAGCAAATGCGACTAACAAGGATATTTGGATAACTATTCCTGATCAAATTGATCTTAATGATTCAACAACTAATAATTATGTTACTCAGTTAGCCACGTTATTAAAAAAATCATTAAAAAAAGGGATTGTTGTTTATGTTGAATACAGCAATGAAACTTGGAATGGGGGGTTTTTACAAACTTCCGCTAATATTAATGCCGCAATTGCGGATGTTAATTCTGGAACTGATACTACCCTTAATTACGATAATTTCGTCAATCAGTGGTATTGGGGCTTCCGAAGAGCGGCGCATCAAACTTTAAAAGTGAGTCAATTATTTGCAGAGGTTTTTGGCCCCGCTGCCATCAATACAATCATTAGACCCGTATATATGTCTCAATATGTCCAACCCAACATTATGGAAGACGTATTAAGGTATCTAAATGCGAATTTTGGAGCGCCCAATAAATATCTTTATGGAATAGGGGGCGCACCTTATTATTCAACAGCACAAACTAATCTTACAGATACAAGTAGTTTATTAAGCGCATTGCAAGTGGGTCTTAATAAAATAAACCTGGGTGCAGCACCTCTTCCAGCTTATAACGGTATTCTTGTTTACACAGGACTTACCAATAAAAACATCGCTAATTATTATGGTCTAAAAACCTTAATGTATGAAGGTGGTCCAGATTTGAGTAATCAGCCGAATAAAGCACTTACTGCAAGGGCTGCAGCCACACCTAAAATGGCCGCGATGATTAAATCTCAACTGACTCGTTTTATAAGTTGCGGCAATGATTTATTTGTTTATTATAAATTATCAGCTCCTCCAGCGGATGTTTCACCTTGGGGAATTTATGAGGATGTGGGTTTGCCCACAGAAAAGAGTAAGATGTTTAAAGAGTTATCAGCAACACCATTATCCAATTTTACTGGTTGTTAACATTAATGTAATTATTCAGCCCCCTCTTTGTCAAAGAGGGGGACTGAATAATTACCTTGAATCTGTCGTTCCTTAATAGGGTCGCCTGTTTTTAAGTTGTGAGATTTACCTTAGCGATTACGATGTTACCTTTACCTTGATACTCTAAGGAATTAAAGCTCATACTTCTTGCCATCGCAATCCCTCTGCCATTGGGATCAAATACCCGTTCAGGGTCAAAATCGAGATAGGGTAACCAATCAAAACCTTCACCTTGATCACGGATGGTAAAAACAAAGGCATTCGGTTGACGCTCAAAACTGACTTCCACAATTTTGTCTTGGTTTTCCACTAATGCTTGACGGCGGGCAATTTCTTGAAACAACTGCTCGTTGTTGATGAGTTCACCTTTTTCAGCATAAGAAATACCCAGGTTGCCATGTTCTACGGCATTAATTAATAATTCACTAAGACCAATGATAACTTTCTCAGGGTCTGGACAGGCGTGCGCAATTGAGTTCGCCAAAAGACTGCCTTCTTGGAAGGTTTTGTAATGGAATACGCCGTTAACCAAAAAATTAAAAGGTTGAGGCGTCAACAACAAACTTTCTTTCATGGTTAGGTAGTCGTGATATTGCGCAACTGCCGCCTTGACGATACTTAACAGTACTTTGGGTTCAAAGGGTTTTGTTAAGTAATAATAAGCACCCGCATCAAGCCCCTCTTGAATATTGCTCGAATCACTTGAAGCGGTCACCATAATGGCGGGGATATGTTCAAATGCTTGACTATCTTTGATTTTATGCAACAGTTCTATGCCATTCATTCTAGGCATCAACCAGTCCACTAAAATGGCTGAAAAGTCAGTTTCACCCGCTTCTAGCAAATTCCAAGCAGCCAAACCGTCTTCGACATATTGGACTATAAAGCCTGTTTCCGTGAGGACTTCTTGAATGATCTCTGCGAAGAAATAATCATCTTCAACTAATAAAATGCGTTTGTTTGCTATTATGGAATTAATAGAATTCATTTAGTTATTCTCAGTTGGTTTAAGTGTTTCAATTTCTGCACAGACAGCTACTATCATCTTTTGTAACAAGTCAAAGTCAGTTAATAGTTCAGTAGCAGGTATACCATCGCGCAGCTTTTTTTCAAGTGTGGCTGCCAAGGTTCGCAATTCGTTCATTCCAAGGGTAGCCGATATGCCTTTTAAGGAGTGGGCTATTCGTACAGCAGTGGCTTGGTCATTAGTCGCTAACGCGGCTTGTATTTTTTCGACATCTGACAGTTGATTTTCAGCAAATTTGGTGAGTAGGCGCTGATAAGTGGCAAGATTACCGGCCATATATTTGAGTCCGGTCGCTTGGTCAATTAAATAACTGCCCGAGTCATGAATAAGGGTCGGAGCGGCTTCTGACGCCACTGTCTCATTAGGGAAATCTTTCTCATCAGATGAAATAACGGCTTTATCAGGCAGCCAACGGACGAGTACTGCATAGAGCCGATCAGGCAGGACTGGTTTAGCGATAAAGTCAATCATGCCCGTTTCTTTGCAAATTAGTCGGTCTTCTATGAAGGCATTGGCGGTCATGGCTATAATAGGCAGGTGCTGTCCTATCGGTAATTGCTTGATTCTGCGGGTGGCTTCTAAGCCATCCATAACGGGCATGTGTAAATCCATTAGAATCAGGTCGTATGAATTTAGTTGAGTCAATGCCAAGGCTTCACCGCCATGCTGGGCTATGTCAACCGTTAATCCGAAGTTTTCCATAATTTCACTGGCTACTTCTTGGTTGATTTCATTGTCTTCTACTAAAAGTACCCGCGCATTCAACTTGTGTTTTGTGGTGTATGAAATGCCATTTTCGGCTGTCAATCCAGCTAAGCTTCCGTATTTCAATGTCACCGTAAACCAAAAGGTACTACCCTGTTCAAGCGTACTAATGACGCCAATTTCACCCCCCATCATGATGGCGAGCTTCTTGGAAATCGCCAATCCAAGGCCAGTACCCCCATATTTTCGGGTGGTTGAGGCTTCTGCTTGTTCAAAGTTTTCAAATATTTTTTGCTGTTGGGTTTCGTTAAGACCTATCCCAGTATCTTGTATCTCGAAGCGTAAGGTGGCTTGCTCCGCCGTTTCTAAACTAATGGCAGCTCGAAGGGTGACACTGCCTTGATCGGTAAACTTGATGGCGTTACTCAGTAGATTAAGTAGAATTTGGCGTAGTCGTAAGGAATCACCAAACAATACTAATTTATCTAAGCGGGGATCGACTTCTTGAATAAAAGTTAAGCCTTTTTCATTCAGAACATCTGTCATGATGCTATCGACTTGATTCAAGGTGGTGGAAAATAAAAATGCCCCTTCATCGAGTACATACTGATTAGCCTCTATTTTGGATAAGTCGAGAATGTCTTTAATGATACCTAACAGATGGTTGCCAGATTTAATAATTTTATTAAGCTTTTCTATGTGTGCTGGCTGTTCGAGTTGGGCTTGTAGTAAATGCGCAAAGCCGATAATACCGTTCATCGGGGTGCGTATTTCATGGCTCATATTCGCTAGAAACAGACTCTTGGATTGATTAGCGAACTCAGCGTCGAGTTTTGCTTTTTCAAGTTCAGAGGTGCGTTCATCAACGAGTTGTTCTAAGTGTAATTGGTGATTTTTGAGTTCTTTGTCGAGTCGTATGCGTTCTGTAATGTCCTGAAAAACGACTATCGCTCCACATAATATGTTGTTTTCATATATGGGATGACTCGTGTATTCGACGGCTAGGCTACAGCCATCTTTACGCCAAAACACTTCATGGCTAATATTTCTAATGATGCCATCTTTTTTTGTTTTATATATTGGACAGTCAGATTGAGGGTAATGGCTACCATCTACATGATTATAGTGCACCATTTCATGGATTGAACGCCCCAGTAATTCGCTAGACGTATAGCCCAGCATTTTTTCTGCGGCTGGATTAACAAAAGTAGCATTACCTTCTTTGTCTATCCCCCAAATACCGCTTGGAGATGAATCCAGCAACAAACGTTTACTTGATTCGCTTTGGATTAAGGCTTGTGCCGCTTCTAATTTATCCAAGGCATAAGATACATCGGTAAGCAACGTTTTAATTAAGGCAACAACTTCTTCATTGAAGAAATTACTATTTGAGTGATATAGGTTAAAAATCGCATAAATGTCTCCTTGTCTAATAATCGGGAAACTGGCTACCGATTGCCAGCCGAATTTCATGATAGGTTTTAGCCAGGGTTTCATCAGAGGATTGTTGGCAATATTATTGATGACCAAACATTGTTTCTCCCGGTAAACCCACCCAGACACTTGACCCTCTGGAATATCTGCGCGAGTTGAAATAGTGATATTATCTAAATAGTCAATGCCTTGCCCATATTTAAAAAGTTGCACAATGTTTTGAGCATTAGGGTCTTGGACGCCTATCCAGGCCATATTGATCAAGCCGCTCTCAATGGGTATTCGACACAGAAAATCCAGAACTTGCTGCTCGTCAGTTGCATACAGTATTTTGGCATTAATATCCGCGAGTACTTTATAAAGATGACTGAGTCTTGCTGAGCGCTCTTCTGTTAGTTTTCGTTCGGTAACGTCATCGATGGTGACAACCATGTAATCCGCTTCACCATTGGGTTTACGGATGCACCTAATCTGAATATCGGCATTGACGACTTGACCATTTTTACGGATATAACGTTTTTGATAATTGCAGTGATTTAATTGACTGCTGATCAATTCATCAAAAACAAAAAGATTTAAACTGGTATCATCGGGGTGGGTTATGTCCGGCCATGAAATATGGCACAGTTCTTCTCTTGAGTAACCTAAAATATCGCATAGTCTATCGTTAAATTTTAGCCATCGTTTGGTTTCAGGCGCAATAATCGCCATCCCAATAAAAGGCAAATTATAAAATTGTTGTAATATTTGACTCGACTCGATTTGTTCTGCAGAGATGGCAAGTTGCTGTAAAAGCTTTTGTTGGCGTAAAAAATAAAACATGCCGAACATGATGCCAACGATGGCAATTATCAAAATACCGAAGATCCAGTTAAAAGCTTTCCACATAGACTGAAATACTTCATCGCGATCCACTTTGACTAATAACCGCCACTGCGTTCTGGCAATAGGCGAATATTTTGCCAGCACCTTTGCGCCCCGATAGTCAATGCCATCAATTTTTCCAGCTTGATTGTCTCTAACGGCCACTGCAGCAGGAAGCGCATTGGCAGTGACTGGTAGCCGAAATTTTAAGGCGGAGTCTTTGGCAAATCGTAGCTCATTGAGATAAACTACGTCATCAGCATCTCGTTTAATGATGAGGCTTTCGGCACTCAAACTAGGCATAGGCCAAGCTTGAATAATGGGATATAACTGCGAGTTGGGGTTAAGTCGCAGTATAACGATAGCAATCACATGCTCTTCTAAACCTGAATCGACTGAAACGGGTACTAGCCAATCGATATGAATGTGGTTATTTTCTTCTCGATATAAATCGGTATTTATAATTTTTTTATCGGCTATCAGTCGAGGTAATAATGTCTTAATCACATCTGAAACAGTCGTGTTATCACCTGTTTTTAGCAATACCTCCCCTTGAGTATCAATTAATATAATGCTCTCGTATTGATAGGCATTTTTAAGTGACTCAAGCTGTTTTGTTAGTATAGCCTTATGAAATGATTCGTTTTTATGTAGAATAATAGCTTGAGTGTTCAAAGCTAAATCAATTGACTCTCTTAGATTAATGCAGTCGCCCTGTCTCTCAGCAAACCACTGCTCAATTTGAGTTGTTTTAAGATTGAGTATGCCTTCAAGGTTGTTAAATGTTTCCCGTTCAATAGTCGGAATTTGAAGCGTTAGATAAGTGCCGCTTATGATAGGTAGTAGTAAGAGCAGTAGGCAGAAAATGGAGTAAGGGAAAGACTTATTTTGCATTATCTTAAGAGGGGTATTTAAGAATACTAAAAACTGGCACATTATTATCCACCCAGTGCCAAATGTATTGGTTTTTTTGTAACCAGGGGTATAAATTGTAAATACTGTTACATTTTGTTACAAATTTAATCTGCAATTGTTAAATTGTTCGATTATCATGCTTTTAGAAAAAGCTGTGTCTAGGCAGACGACCGATTTTTCCGCATATTTCCGCTTATTCAATATTGTATCTGTGAATCGTAAATCTTCTTATAGTATGTTTATGAATGATGTTAAAAAAACTCGCCGCTCTTGATTTAGAGAGATCAAAAAATCAGTTACTTAACGAAGTTATTTTCTATGTCGCCCTAATTAGCATCCTCGGCCTGATTTTTTCGCTAGCGAGGGCGATTGTTATTGGCTGGAAGCCCTTTATGGCATTGCATTTGGTGCTGGTCGCTTCAGTTTGGTTAATCTGGTTGAGTCGTCGTAGGCTGGGGTATCACCCCCGTATCTTTGGATTGCTGGCATTATTGTGGATTGCCTCGGTGGCTGGATTAGCTAATTTAGGGCCTTTAGGTCTAGCCGGTGTTTTTACAGTGTCGTTTTCATTCCTCGCGGTTTTGTTTTTAGGTGAACGACTGGCTTTGTGGCTGATCGCTGGTAATATCGGCTCCCTTATAGCAGTCGGTGTTGCGGCGAGTCTGCATTGGCTAGAGTTTAATATAGATTACGATATTTATGCGTATCACCCGCTCACTTGGTTAAATATTGTATGGACTTTTGCGGCTTATTCTTTAGTCATTGCCTTATTAGGTAGGCGTTTAATTGACTGGTTGGTTAAACGAGAGCAGGTATTAAGTCAATCAGTAGCGCAGCTTAAGGAGAGTGAGCAACACTTTCAGACCTTGGCCGATGGCGGATCGGCACTGATCTGGACGGCAGGCGTTGATAAGCTGTGTAACTATTTTAACGAGCCTTGGCTTAACTTTACTGGGCGCACTCTTGAGCAAGAAATAGGTAATGGTTGGGCGGAAGGTGTACATCCAGAGGATTTCGATTTCTGTCTGAATATTTATGTCACAGCTTTTGATAATCGTCAGCCGTTTACGATGGACTACCGCTTGCGCTATGCCGATGGTTCTTATCGCTGGATTAAAGATGATGGTAATCCCCGTTATGATAGTCAGGGCACGTTTCTGGGGTATATCGGCTTTTGTTACGACATTACCCCACAAAAAGCAGCCCGTGACGAGTTGGCTGTCTATCAAAATAAACTCGAACAATTGGTTGCAGAGCGTACGTCCGAACTTGCACAAACACTGAGTCAGTTAAAAGTACAGGAAGAACGCTTGAGTTATGCCTTAGAGGCTACTAATGATGGGGTGTGGGACTGGGATATCCCAACAAACCAGTGTTATACAAGCGCAGTGTTCTTAACAATGTTGGGCTACCAGCCTGATGAGTTTCCCAATGACGCAACGAGCCGATGGGTGGACTTGTTACATCCTGATGAAAGAGAAAATGAGTTAAATAAAGTTCAACAGATTTTAGATCACGGTGACACTGATGAAGTTGAATTTCGCATGCGTGCCAAGGATGGCAGTTACAAATGGATTTTAAGTCGTAGGAAAGTGGTTAAGCGAGATGAAATGGGTAAAGCTGTACGAATGATAGGTACTCATACTGATTTAACAGCTCGTAAAGCGGTTGAAATTGAATTACAGGCGGCTAAAGAAATGGCCGAACAGGCGAGTCTGGCTAAGAGTAATTTCTTAGCTAATATGAGCCACGAGATTCGGACACCGATGAATGCTATTATCGGTTTTGGGCATTCGCTCGCGTTTGATTTGATGGATCCTGTTCAGATCGATAAGCTTGAAAAGATTAACTATTCATCCAAACACTTGCTCAGCATCATTAATAATATTCTTGATTTGTCGAAGATTGAAGCAGATCAAATACAACTTGAATTATTGCCGTTTAATGTAGTCACTCTGTGTGATCAATTACATACCATGCTGCTTGAGCGTTTTAATGAAAAAAATCTGAGTTTATCAGTAGAAGTAGAGCCGCGTTTGACAACAGAGGTATTAATGGGTGATTCCTTACGTATTAGTCAAATATTGATTAATTACCTGAGTAATGCCGTTAAATTTACCGATCATGGTTTAGTGAACTTGCGTGTCAAACTTGAAGAAGAAGAGG
This sequence comes from uncultured Methylococcaceae bacterium, assembly GCA_903873165.1. GTDB lineage: Bacteria > Pseudomonadota > Gammaproteobacteria > Methylococcales > Methylomonadaceae > Methylobacter_C. Next base: position 31,149 of record CAIQNQ010000137.1, read on the forward strand.
ATGATACGGTTAAGCTACGCTTTGAAGTACAGGATACGGGTATCGGTATCACCGATGCGCAACAACAACAGTTGTTCGAGAAATTTAGTCAAGCAGAGGCATCAATCACGCGTAAATATGGAGGCACTGGATTAGGGTTGGCTATTAATCGGCGCCTTGCTCATCTGATGGGTGGCGAGGTGGGTGTGGTGAGCTGTGCTGGTCATGGGAGTTTGTTTTGGTTGACGGTGAGTTTAAAACGCAGTGATGAAAAACTGATGAAAATGTCTTCAGTTTATATTAACTCTCAAATTCGGTGTGATGCGAGCATTTTGATGGTGGAGGACAATGAACTCAATCAAGAAATTACCAATATGTTGTTAGCATCTAAAGGCTTGTTGGTAGATATAGCTAATCATGGTGGTGAAGCCGTTGCTATGGTTAAAGCCAAAACGTATGATCTGATTTTAATGGATATGCAAATGCCCATCCTAGATGGTTTGGGCGCGACTCGTCAGATTAGAACGCTTGAATGTGGTAAGTCCATCCCTATTATCGCCATGACCGCCAATGCTTTTGAAGATGATAAAAAGAATTGTATTGAAGCTGGAATGAATGGTTTTTTAACCAAGCCGCTTGAGCCAGATTTGCTGTATTATGAGCTGGCTCGCTGGCTCCCTCAAGAGGACAGTGTGTAGAATAGTTGTATAACCGTTTTTATCAATAAACCATTGACTGTAACAAATTATAACGTTGCCGTACAAATATCTGTTTTATTGCCGTATAATACTAGTAAAATTCCCTATTGAGATAGAAACATTTCCTATCGAGTTAAAAAATAATGTTCAACTCTTTATCTTTAGTTAATGCCGTTGCATTAGATAGGGTAATTCTTGGTTTAAAATAGATAATCTAGTTACTGACATTATATGAATAATAAAAGAATTTTAATCGTTGATGATGACGAGTTGCTGAGTAATGTATTATCTGATTACCTTCAAGATCAGGGTTTTAAAACATTGGTGGCACCAAATGCCACTGAAATGCTCAAGCATCGCGAACGTTTCCAATGTGATTTGTTAGTGCTTGATGTAGTGATGCAAGGCGAAGATGGTTTGGCGATTTGCCAACGATTACGGGCTGATGGCGATAAGATACCCATAGTGATGCTGTCCGGCCGGGATCAAGCCATTGATAAAATTTTAGGGCTAGAATTTGGTGCCGATGATTATGTCACAAAACCAGTTGAACCTCGTGAACTGCTGGCGCGTATTAAAGCTGTTTTACGACGGACTTCTGAAAGGTCTTTACAGGCTTATGAATCAAAACCCATTCTGTATACGTTTGGGGAGTTTGTGTTGGATGGGCAATCTCAAAGTCTGACGCGTAATGGGCAGCCTGTGTCATTAAGTTCTGGTGAATTTGCCTTACTGATGATTCTAATAAGTAATGAAGGTAAACCCTTAACCCGAAATCAATTAGTTCATCAACTTAAAGGCAGTGATCATAGTTATGATCAACGCAATATGGACATGTTAATTTCGCGACTGCGTAAGTCTATAGATGATGATGCTTCTAAACTGCCTTATATTCGGACAGTTAGAGGGGTCGGGTATGTATTTATAAATCCAGATACTTCATTACTCTTTTAGTCTATGTAATTATTCCAGAAATGTAATTATTTCAGAGGGAGATTTATTTAATAATATCTCCCCTAATCCCTCTTTGTTAAAGAGGGGGACTGAATAATTACCCAGAAATTACTTATTTAGATTGCTTTTGCTTTTAATTCTGGTATTAGAAGTTCATAATGCCCAAAAAATACTGTCGTTATACGTTAATGGTGAGATATGAGTGAAAAAATACCGGAGTCTGCTGTTGAAAATATAGATCTAAGTCAATTTAAGTTAGCCAAAGTCGAGTCCGAAGCTGATGCAGATGAAATTGAAGATCGGTTTCGGATCATGGCTGATCATGCTCCGGTCATGATATGGATAGCCGATTTAGACAAGTTATGTACCTTCTTTAACAAGGTTTGGCTGGATTTTACGGGTCGAACCTTGGAGCAAGAGTATGGTAATGGTTGGGCCGAATTGGTGCATCCTGATGATTTTGATAGATGCCTGGCTGTTTATGTGGCTTCATTTGATGCGCGGCAGGCTTTTACCATGGAGTATCGCTTACGTCGGTTTGATGGGGAATATCGCTGGTTAATTGATAATGGCATTCCACATTATAATGCTCAAGGTGTGTTTTTAGGCTATCTCGGCTCTTGTATTGATATCAGTGATCGTAAACACGCAGAGCAATTACTTGAAAAAGGTCGACAAGAAGCTGAGCAAGCGAGTCAAATTAAATCGCAGTTTCTAGCGATGATGAGTCATGAGATACGGACACCGCTTAATGCGATTTTAGGCATACTAGAATTATTCACCCAAACAACGCTTGATCATAAACAGCAGGAATATTTAACAGTGGCTACCCAAGCGAGTAATAATTTACTCGCCATTGTTAATGATATTTTAGACTTAACGAAAGTCGAGTCTGGCATGCTTGAAATGGAATATATTAATTTCGATGTGATTGAGTTGACGCAATTTTGTGTGCGTTTAATGATGGGGAGTGCAAAAGATAAGGGTTTACAGTTGGGTGTTTTCATTGATCCTGATGTTAATTCAGTCATTTGTGGTGATCCTTTACGGTTTAAGCAGGTGCTGTTAAATTTGTTGAACAACGCCATAAAATTCACCGAAAAAGGCAGTGTTATAGTTAAGCTCTCTGCACTGCCTGCCAGCGATTCTGAACAGACTTATGGGGTGTTGGTTGAGGTGATTGATACGGGTATAGGCATTCCATTAGAACGTCAGGTGGGCTTATTTGAGGTTTTTGTGCAAGCAGATCTTTCAGATACCCGTAAATATGGTGGTAGTGGCTTGGGTCTGGCGATTACCAAGCGTTTAGTCACCTTATGGGGCGGTCAAGTAGGTTTGGAAAGCACACCCAACGTAGGGAGTCGTTTTTGGTTTAGTGTAGGAATAGAAGCCATTAAATTTAAAGGCTCTTCAGCTTCAACACCAGTAACACCGGTTGTCAACACGACTTCCAGCACTTTAAAGACCGCTTTGGTGGCTAAGATTTTGCTCGTTGATGATAGTGGCTTTAATCAAGTGGTACTCACTTCAATGTTAGAAGCCGCAGGTCATCTGGTTGATTTGGCTGTTTGTGGTGCTGATGCCATTAAAGCCGTAACAGACAAGGTGTATGATCTCATTTTAATGGATGTGTCTATGCCTGATATGAGCGGGATGGAAGCTACAACGATTATTCGGCAAATGGGTGTGGCTGACGATACCCCCATTATTGCTATTACTGCCCATGCGTTAGCGGGGTATCAAGAGAAGTGTTTGGCAGCGGGTATGAATCATTATATAACTAAGCCTATTAGTCAAAAAGCATTGTTGTCTATAGTGGATACTTGGTGTGCGGACGGTTTAGGTCAAGCCGTTAATGCTCCAAGTAGACCTTTAGACGCTACTGTAGAAAATCCTGATTCAGCTTTTAATCTCGATAAACAAGTGATTGATGATTTGATTGAGCAATTAGGCCAAGCAAAAGTGTTTGAGTTATTAAAACTGATGCCTTTAGAAATTGCTGATAGAACGGCTGCTATTAATCAGGCTGTTATCGAGCGAAATATTGAGCGTATTGGTAGAGAGGTGCATTCTATTAAGTCCATTGCCGCTACTTTTGGCGCAACAGTCTTGCTAGAAAATGCCTTAGCGTTGGAGGGCTGCATTTATAACAATAACTTAACGATGGCTATGGCATTGGTCGATGAGTTTTTAAAATGTGCTGAGAGTACATCTGTCGTAGTCAGACAGACTGGTGAAGCTGCTTATAAATAGATAATCTAGCAAAATAATAATAAGTGATTTGAGGTAAATGTTATAAAATGCTAGGTTGTTAATTTACAGCCGATCTGTCGGCCATTCATTGTGGTTTAGATATGCGATGTCCGTTCTGTGCGGCACAAGAAACTCGAGTGCTGGATTCTAGATTGATTAATGAGGGTGATCAAGTCCGCCGTAGACGTGAATGTAACGTTTGCAAAGAACGGTTTACTACGTTTGAAATCGTCGAGTTAAATTTACCACGTATCATCAAACGCGATGGTAATCGTGAGCCATTCAATGAGCATAAGTTGCGTTCTGGTATGCTTAAAGCTCTAGAAAAACGGCCGGTTAACACGGATGCTATTGAGGCCGCCATTACCCGCATTAAAAAAGAGTTAATGGACGGAGGGGACAGAGAAGTTCCGGTTTTGCAGTTAGGTGAAAAGGTGATGAAGGAATTAAGCGCTTTAGATCACGTGGCTTTTGTGCGTTTTGCTTCAGTGTATCGGAGTTTTCAGGATGTCAGTGAATTTACTGACATGATCAATAGTCTTCAGAAACAATAATGTCTGCGACTCAAGACGCTTTTTATATGGCTAGAGCCATAGCGTTGGCAAAAAAAGGCCGTTATACCACGGCTCCAAATCCTAGAGTCGGTTGTGTTTTAGTGCGGGATAACGGCATTATTGCGGAAGGCTGGCATGTTAAAGCGGGTGAAGGTCATGCTGAAGTTGCAGCTTTAAAATTAGCTGGAGAGGCTAAGGGGGCAACAGCTTATGTCACTTTAGAACCCTGCAGTCATCATGGTAAAACTCCGCCTTGTTCTGATGCGCTAATCCAAGCTGGCGTAAAGCGGGTGGTTGTGGCCATGCAAGATCCCAATCCTTTAGTGGCAGGTCGGGGTTTAGCACACTTAAGACAAGCGGGTTGTGAAGTGGTCTGTGGTGTTTTAGCGGCCGATGCTAGGGCCTTAAATCGGGGCTTTATCACTAGAATGACTAAAAACAGGCCGTTTGTACGTAGCAAATTAGCCATGAGTTTAGATGGTCGAACTGCGATGGCTTCAGGCGAAAGTCAATGGATTACGTCTCCCCAAGCCAGAGCGGATGTGCAAACATTAAGAGCCGAAAGTTCAGCTATTTTAACAGGTATTAATACCGTACTGGCTGATGATCCGTCTTTAAACGCGCGGGTTGAGTGTCCGGTGGTGCAGCCTATTAGAGTCGTCCTTGATACCCATTTAGCCATGCCTGTTACGGCAAAAATGGCGACCTTAGCTGGGCGGAGTTTGATTTTGACCGCTTGTACAGAGGCGTCTAAAGTTAAGGTTTTGCAAGCAGTAGGTTTTGAGGTGCATCAACTCCCGCTTAAACAAGGTCGTTTAGATTTATCGGCAGTGTTGAGTTTTTTAGCAGAGCAGCAGGTCAATGACGTGTTAGTCGAAGCGGGGGCTATTCTAAATGGGGCTTTGCTGGCAGAAGGCTTAGTGGATGAATGGATTATCTATATGGCGCCTTGTGTCTTGGGTGATCAGGGTCGCGGCTTATTTGCCTTGCCTGATTTACACACGATGGCTGATAAAAAGACTTTTGCTTGGCGTGATACGCGACAGGTGGGGCCAGATTTAAAACTAATATTGTCCGCAACGGTAGTTTAATAAAATCTCCCCTAACCCCTCTTTGTTAAAGAGGGGGACTGAATAATTACAATCTAATGACTATTGCAAGGCACAAAAGGGGTTAAATGTTTACAGGTATTATTTTAGCAATCGGTAAGATAGCGGCGATTGAACGTCAATCTGGCGATTGTCGATTAACGGTTGATACAGGTAAATTGGATTTAACGGACACGGTACTGGGTGATAGTATCGCGGTGAATGGCGTCTGTTTAACGGCTGTTGAATTAGGTAGTCATTATTTTTGTGCCGATGTGTCTAATGAAACTTTATCCAGAACAGCTTTAGCGTCTGCGACTATCGGGACGCCAGTTAATTTAGAATTAGCGTTAACGCCGACCACGCGCATGGGCGGGCATATTGTCAGTGGTCATGTTGATGGCTTGGGGCAATTATTAGCGAAAAATCCCGACGGTCGTTCTATCCGCTTTACTTTTAAAGCCCCAGACAATTTGGCAAAATATATTGCTGAAAAAGGTTCGATTTGTATTAATGGTATTAGCTTAACGGTTAATGAAGTTAAAGGTGCAGAGTTTTGTGTCAACATTGTGCCGTATACTTTAAAAGATACGACCTTAGCGCTGTTGATAGTGGGTGATAAAGTGAATTTAGAAGTGGATTTATTAGCGCGTTATATGGAACGCCTCTTGTTAGGCGAGGCCGCCGCAGCACCGGTGCGTGGTGTGACTGAAGAATTATTGCAAAAGAGTGGGTTTTTTGGCTAATGAATACAATTGAAGAAATTATAGACGATTTAAAGCAAGGCAAAATGGTCATCATTATGGATGATGAAGATCGTGAGAATGAAGGCGATTTGCTGATGGCTGCCGCGTTTACTCGCCCTGAAGATATTAATTTTATGGCTCGATACGGGCGGGGCTTGATTTGTTTAACCTTAACGGATGAGCGTTGCCAACAACTGCGTTTGCCCTTGATGGTGAATGAGAATAAAACGGCGCATTCCACCAATTTTACCGTCTCAATTGAAGCGGCTACGGGCGTAACAACGGGCATATCCGCTGCCGATAGAGCCAAAACCGTGCAAGCGGCAGTCGCGTCTAATGCCGTCCCTGATGATTTAGTCCAGCCTGGTCATATATTCCCTTTGATGGCAAAACCGGGTGGCGTATTGCGTCGAGCGGGTCATACTGAAGCGGGTTGTGATTTAGCCAAATTAGCAGGTGTTGATCCTTCGGCCGTGATTGTGGAAATTCTGAATGAAGACGGCTCGATGGCCAGACGTCCTGATCTGGAGATTTTTGCCCAAGAGCATCACTTAAAGATGGGCACGATAGCGGATTTAATCCATTATCGGATTCAGCATGAAAATACTTTAGAGCGCATCAGTGAGTGCCTGCTGCCTACCGAGTTTGGTGATTTTCGTTTATATGCTTACCAGGATAAAAACGATAATAATCTACATCTTGCTTTGGTGATGGGTGATATATCGGGTGATGACCCAGTGTTAGTGCGGGTACATGCACGTAATTTGTTGGATGATGTCTTTGCATCGCATAGAAATGAAGGCAGTGTTTCTATTCGAACCGCCATGCAAAAGATTGCTGAAGAAGGGCGTGGTGTATTGGTGGTGATTAGACAAGCTGAGGATAATAAATCTCTAGCTGAGTTAATTCATGGGTATCAGTTAGAAGACAACGGCGTGTCACCTGTGTTGAATAAGGCAGATGCGGCTGATTGGCGTATGACGGGCACTGGATCTAGAATTTTATTAGATTTAGGTGTGCATAAGTTAAAAGTACTCGGTACGCATAAGAAGTATGTAGGTTTATCAGGTTTCGATCTTGAAGTCTCTGAGCATGTCGGTTAGTTTGATGTTTGGAAAGATTGTTTCGGTTAGAATTTTGTTAATCAATAGAGAATGAATATGTCAGCGATAAAAACATTTGAAGGTAATTTATTAGTCAACGGTGGTAAGTTTTGTATAGTAGCTTCGCGTTTTAATAGTTTTATTGTTGAGCAATTAGAAGCGGGTGCGATTGATGCTTTAGTTAGACACGGTGCTAATAAAGCGGATATTACCTTAGTTAAAGCACCGGGTGCATTTGAATTGCCCGTGGTTGTGCAACGCGTTGCGGCTTCTAAAAAATATGATGCGATTATCGCTTTAGGTGCCGTTATTAGAGGTGGCACTCCGCATTTTGAGTATGTGGCAGGTGAATGTGTTAAAGGTATCGCTACTGTGTCATTACAATACAATATTCCAGTTAGTTTTGGCGTGTTAACGGTGGATTCTATCGAGCAAGCGATAGAAAGAGCGGGTACTAAAGCCGGCAACAAAGGTGCCGAAGCGGCTTTATCAGCGATCGAAATGGTTAGTTTGTTTAATAATTTGGAAGCCTAATGAGTCAAGCACGCACTAATGCCCGTAAAGCAGGAGTTCAGGCTTTGTATCAATGGCAAATGACGGGGCAAAGTCTTGTTGAGATTGAACGCCAGTTTAATGAAGAAGGCCGTCTTAAGGATGCCCAAAAAAGTTATTTTGTGGAGATTTTTCATGGCGTGCCAACAAATCTAGGCGAGATTGATGAGGCCTTAACTTTATATGTGGATCGCCCGGTTGATCAAATTGATCCCGTTGAACGCGCTATCCTAAGAATTGGTGCTTATGAGTTGCTTAAGCGTTTGGATATGCCTTTTAAAGTGGTTTTAAACGAAGCGATTAACTTAGCCAAGTGCTTTGGTGCGGATGGCAGTCATAAATACGTGAATGGTATTTTAGATAAATTAGCTCAGCAAAGACGCCAAGTTGAGATCGCTCTTAAAGCGAAAGCAGCAACCAACCTAGATTCAAGTTCAGGTAAAACTGACGGTTTATAAACCGTCGAGTTTTTGTTAAAGTCCTAAGTCATGGCACTCACTGAGTTTTCTCTGATTCAACAGTTTTTTGTTCAGCAAAAGCCCAAGAATACTTCGACCGCGCTGGGTATAGGTGATGATTGTGCATTGTTGTCAGTGCCCGTTGGTTATCAATTGGCTATCACGGCTGATACCATGGTAGAGGGTGTGCATTTCTTTGCTGGTGCTGATCCCGAGCAACTGGGTCACAAATTATTGGCGGTTAATTTAAGTGATTTAGCCAGTATGGGTGCTAAGCCGCTGGCAGTCACTTTGGCGTTGACTTTACCTTCTGTGGATGCAGACTGGCTGAGGTGTTTCTCTAAAGGTTTTTTAAATCTTGCCGAGCAATATGGAGTAGATTTAATCGGTGGCGATACGACTTCTGGCCCTTTAACGCTGACTGTTCAGGCCATGGGTGTGGTGCCCAATCATAAAGCCTTATTGCGTTCTGGTGCTAAAGTCGGGGATTTAATTTATATGACGGGGGCTTTGGGTGACGCGGGTTTAGGTTTAAAAATCAACTTAGGTTATCAATGTCCTCAGCCTGATGCGGTTTTACAGCACTTTAATACCCCTAATCCGCAGATTGCCGCTGGCTTAGCCTTAATTGATGTAGCCAGTGCGTGTATTGATATTTCGGATGGCTTGGCGGCGGATTTAGGACATATTTTAGAATGCAGTCAAGTCGGGGCGTGTTTAGAGTGGGAAGCTTTACCCTTATCGGCATTAGTACAGCGTTATATTGCTGAAACGGGTGATTGGGCGATGCCTTTAACAGCCGGTGATGATTATCAATTATGTTTTACAGTGAGTCCTGATAAGGTTGCGCAATTAAAGGGTGAATATACCCCAATCGGTATTATAGAAGCCACGCCAGGCTTACGTTTACGTAAATCTGGGACTGTCCAAGCATTTGTGAGTAAAGGTTATGAGCATTTTTCTAAATAGTACTTACGGCGTCAATAAGCTAACCCCTAAGCAGATTCTTTCTGATCCCATTTTATTTTTAGCGTTTGGCTTTGGTTCGGGATTAGCAAAAAAAGCCCCTGGTACTATGGGGACGCTGGCGGCTATTCCCGTTTATTGGTTGTTTGCTCAAACCGATTTACTTATATATAGCGTGTTAACGGTAATAGCTACTATTGCGGGTATTTGGATTTGTGATATTGCCGCTAAAAAACTGGCCGTCCATGATTTTGGCGGGATTGTTTGGGATGAAGTTGCGGGCTATCTAATTACCATGTGGTTAGTGCCTTGTACGTGGCAAACGGTGCTGACTGGTTTTGTGTTGTTTAGGATCTTTGATATCTTAAAGCCGTGGCCGATTAAATGGTTAGATCGTCATGTGAAAGGTGGCTTTGGTATTATGATTGATGATGTGCTGGCAGCCGTTTTCGCAGGTGGTTTGTTGGTATTGCTGGTTAATTATCAGTGGATAAGTTAATTGCCCTTCTTAAAGGAGAGTGTGGTAGTATTCATTACAGGTATTATGGGTATTGCCGTTAGTTAGACTGGCGACCTGATTTGAGGGAATGCTGGTATCGATTAATACCCTAAGCTGATCATGGTCGACTGATTTGTAATGTTATCAGGTGGCGCATTAATATATTCATACTGGAGTTACCTGCTTTTTATGCAAAATGCTCCACACTTAGCATTGTCCTTTACGCTGGTAGAATTGTTAATCACACTGGCAATCGCAGCGATTCTTTTGGGTCTATCGATACCTAGTTTTACGGCATTAATCTCTAGCAATCGCTTAAGCAGTAGTGCAAATACATGGATTACGACACTCAATTATGCCCGCAGTGAGGCCATAAAAAGAAATCAGCAAGTGGTGGTCAGAAAAACTTTGACCAATTGGGAGCAAGGTTGGCAGGTGTTTGTAGATATTGATCGCTCAACAGTCGCTAGACAAAATGTATTAGACAGTGATGACATCTTGCTCAGAGTTTATGCGGCTTTGCCAGTCGGTTTTACCTTAAGAGGCAATCAAAACTTCAGCAATTTTATCCGTTATAAACCCAATGGCGTCAGTAGTAGTTTCGGTAGTTTTGTGATCTGTGATAATCGTGATGGTAATAATTTACCAGAGCCTTATACGTCAAAATTGATTACCGTAAATGCAGCAGGTAGGGTGCATTTAGGCATTGATGCTAATATCAATGGTATTCCAGAAAGAGATGATGGCAGTGAAATCGTTTCCTGTACCGTGTCACCCTTTTAACGCGATGCAGCAGAGCAGAGGCTTTACTTTATTAGAAGTCTTAATCGCTTTAATTATTATGGCTATTGGCAGTCTTGGCCTGGGTCAATTACAACTCATTAGTTTAAAAAACAATCAAAGTAGTTATTTTCGTAGCCAAGCTAACCAGTTGGCCTACGATATGATTGAAAGAATGCGCATTAATTCAACGGTTGCCCATCTGTATTTAGGCACTGTAGTGGGCACAGGTTCAGGGACTGAAGCACAGTGTACACAATGTAAAGATCCCAGTACCCCTTGTTTACCCAGCCAATTAGCCGCATTGGATTTATGTGTGTGGCAAGTGCAATTAGCTAAGTTGCGTACTGGTGCAACAGGTGTAGTTAGTAAAAATAATGGGGTGTATTCCATTAGCATTTCTTGGAATGATCCAGCAGTTTATGCGGGGGTAGTGACGGTTGTCAGCAATCCTAGTGTGCAGTTAACACTATCGTTTTTACTCTGATGAAAGTATTAGCTAAGAGATATTCTGCTGACCAAAAAGGTTTGACTTTAGTAGAAATACTTATCGCTTTGTTGATTAGTGCTTTTCTATTGGCAGGCATGATCGCGGTATTTCTTAATATAAAACAGACCTATCGAGTTCAAGATAATTTAGCCAGAATGCAAGAAAGCGGCAGTTTGGCCTTAGAATTGATGGGGCGAGATATTCGGATGCTGGGTTACTGGGGGTGTTTAAAGGCGAACACGGGTGATCTGTACGGGGATGCTACTCAATTAATTCTTAAAGCCGCTTATGCAGTTGACCCACCTATTTATAGTTGTGGTGATACTGTCAATAAATCAGCCAGTTATTATGTTGATAAAACCTCTAGCGTTAGTTATAGCATTGTTAATAACGTGTTAAGACGTAACACCAATAATCTTAATAACGATATCGTGGAAGGAATTGAGGCTATGACATTTTTGTACGGTGTTGATACGGATGTGAATAGTAGTCCTAATGTGTATTTGCCCTACAATGCTGTTGTGGATTTTGAGAAAGTGGTGAGTATACAAGTACAATTACTGGTCAGTAGTCTAGATGATAATTTGGTGTTTAAGGCAGCGGCCTTCACTTTTAACGGTCTGACTAAAACTGATCGGCGTATAAGGCGAGTCCATACCGCTACTTATATGCTCCGAAATAGGCATACTTAAGTCATGATGCGGCATTTGAGTAGGCAAAGCGGTTTAATATTAATTGTTAGCCTAATTCTCTTGCTAATACTGACATTATTAACGCTGACTGCTTTGCAAACGAGTACCTTAGAAGTAAAAATGCGTACTAATGATCTGAGTAGAAGTGTGGCTTTTCAAGCGGCAGAATCAGGTTTACGAGCAGCCGAACAGTTTATTACCAGTTCGGACCCCGTGTTTAATCCTATAAAATTGATTGCCGGCCCCTTTCAGGGCACAGATTGTGTGGCTGGTTTATGCCCGTTAACGATGACACCTCTGTGGTCGGTGTCTACTTTTAATTGGATTTCTAAAGGCAGAGCTTTGAGTGTTAACCTATCTAATAGCGTGCAAACACCCAGAACTGTGATTGAAATGCTGAGCCATACTCCCAGCAGTGACGGCAATGGAGTAGAGGCTATATTTCGAATTACGACCCGCGCTTGGGGTATGGATAGTAATACTGTGGTGCAATTACAAAGTTATTTTAGCTTAAAGTCCGAAAATTCTAGGCGTGTAGCGTGGCGGGAGATAGTCAATTAAAGCCTTTACCTTTATAGAAGTTATGATGTCGCTGTTAATCGTGGCAATATTGGCTAGTGTTGCGTATCCTACTTATAAAAATAATGTGTTAAAAGCACGGCGGGTCGATGCTCAATGTACCTTAATGGCTTTTGCAAGTGCAATGGAACGATATTATCTGCAAAATAATAGTTATTTAGGCGCGGCTGCGGTAGGTGGAAATACCGGTGTCCCCGGGGTATTTTCTGCAACTGCGCCACTAGGTGGCAGTGCTGCTAGTTATGATTTAACTATCAATACGGTAACGGCAACTTCTTATACGTTAATGGCTACCCCAAAGGGTAATCAAGAGGGTGATTTATGTGGTGCGTTAACATTAACTGATTTAGGCGTAAAAGGCATTGTTAATGCAGCTAATGGGATAAGTGTCAGTGCTTGTTGGTAGATTGTGTGTGTTATACTTAGATTTGAGAATCAACTTAAATGATCATAAAAGGCATTTATAATGTTTGATGACAAATTTTTTGATGATTGGCTAGAGAGTCAAACGCAAAAAGTGATGGAGCAAGTGGCTATCGGACAAAGTATTGCTTCTGATCAAATGATGATTTTAATGCTTAAAGCTCAAACCAATCATTTTGCCTATTTAGATTATGAAGCGGTCGTAAAAATGTACTGTTTTGCCTTTGTTATGCGCATGACGTTTGGGTTGTAGTGATTTATTATTTATTCAAGGTTGTATGGTTTATTTAATAGAGTGGGTTGAGCAGGTTAATGGAACTGAAGAGTGGGCTAGTTTTAATACGCCTGTAGGTATGCTTAAGGTGCTACTCCGAGGCGATGTAATTTGTGCTTCATCGTGGGTGTTAATCTCTAGTGAAGAGAGTGTTGAATCGCCACTGCGCTTATTATCAGAATTAGAGCTGGCGTATCAGGCTAATCAGCCCACGCTCATTAAATTGTTAAAACAAGGCACGTTTTTTCAACACAAAGTGTGGGCTGAACTGCTTAAGATTCCTTGCGGTAATACCCGAACTTATTCTGAAATAGCTAAGCAGATTGATTCTGCACCCCGAGCGGTCGGTAATGCCTGTCGGACTAATCCTTATCCATGGTTTATTCCTTGTCATCGAGTGGTAGCTATAGCTGGTTTGGGGGGGTATAGTGGTCAAACATTGGGGCCATTAGTGGTGATTAAAGAGGCACTCTTATCTTATGAATTAATGACTCAAGTATGACAGCTAGTGCGTTAATTGAGCAGTTTTTGGATGCGGTGTGGGTTGAGCAAGGCTTAAGTGAAAATACTTTATCAGCTTATAGTAGTGATTTAAGAATCTATGCGGATTGGTTAGCTGATAAAGATATGTTGGCAGTAGATAGAGGAGATATATCGGGTTTTTTGGCCAAACGTTATCAAGAAGGTATCGGTAATCGATCAGCGGCACGCATTTTATCCAGCTTACGCCGTTTTTATGGGTATTATATTCGTGAGAATAAAATCACTATTGATCCTACTGCGTTAATCGAATCTCCACACGTTGGGCACTTATTGCCTGCGCCCTTATCTGAACAGGATGTGGAACTACTCTTAAATGCACCAGAAATAAGTAACTTACAAGGTTGTCGTGATAAAGCCATGATAGAAATGTTGTATGCCACTGGTTTACGTGTTTCTGAATTAGTCGGCTTAAAGTTTTCTCAAATAAGTTTTAGAATGGGTGTGGTTAGAGTTACTGGTAAGGGGGACAAAGAACGCTTGGTGCCAGTGGGTGAAGAAGCCATGGAATCTTTAGAAATTTACATTAATCAGGCTAGAGGAGGATTGTTAGGCAGTCAGCAAACCGACTATTTATTTGTCACAAACCGTGCATCTGGCATGACAAGACAGGCATTTTGGCATATTATCAAGCGTCATGCGAAAAAAGCGGGTATTAATAAGGAGATTTCTCCGCATACTTTACGGCATGCCTTTGCGACCCATTTATTGAATCATGGCGCAGATTTGCGGGTTGTGCAGTTGTTGTTAGGGCATTCAGATTTATCGACTACTCAAATCTATACGCATATAGCCCGTGAGCGTTTAAAAGAATTACATACAAAATTTCATCCTAGAGGCTAGTTTATATGACACAAAATATTCACTCGACGGCTTACATTGCATCTGATGTAGTGTTAGGCGACAATCTAATCGTTGGTCCATTTGCCGTGATTGAAAGTGGTGCTGTGTTAGGAGCTAATTGTCAGGTTGGTGCTCATGCTGTGGTTCATGGGTATGTAAAAATGGGTGAGGGTAATATATTACATCCTCATGCGGTGTTAGGTGGGTTACCTCAGGATACTGGTTTTAAAGCTGAGACAGAGTCATGGTTGATTATTGGTGATAATAATCATTTTAGAGAAGGTTTTACCGCGCATCGTGCTTCTATTGAACATGCGGAAACTCATATTGGCTCAGGGTGTTATTTTATGAATAACAGTCATGTCGCGCATGATTGCCATGTGGGTGATAAGACGATTTTTGCTAATAATGTGGCGATTGGTGGTCATGTGGAAGTGGGCAATAATGTGTTTATGGGGGGGGCGGCTGTCGTCCATCAGTTTTGTCGAATCGGGTCTTATGCGATAGTGCAAGGTATGACAGCTTTAAGTATGGACGTGATTCCCTATATGTTAATCGGCGGTAAACCCATTAAGCATTACCGTTTAAATACGGTGGGTTTAAGAAGAGCCGGCATTACTGGGGATCGATATAATGTCCTTTCCTCAGCTTTTAGATTATTAAAAAATAGAAAGACTTTAGATGCTTTAGAAGAAACTACGGAAATTAAATATTTAAAAGATTGGTTAGCTGTAAAATCAAAACGCGGAACGCATGGTTTTGTGGGTATTTCTTTGTAATGTAGTTTGGGTTAGTTAATTTGCAGTCTTATAATCCTAAATCGTTACAGCTGTTGGCGTGTAATTATTAAGCCCTGCACCTGTTGAGCGCATGGTATTAAGCTGATCGTGGCTCGCAAGCTCTCCATGAATGGTTTAATGCTGATGGTATATAACCAATAAATCCGTTTTTAATAAGTTATTCATGCGTTTAATTGATCACATTAATTGTAATGCTGGACTAGGTTTACTATAAGGAATCGTAAATTGATTGCATTCAACTTCATAAATAAGCATATAATATTTCAGGTTATTGCAACTCAGTTTAATAGTTATCATTTCTTGGTAAGGTTGTGTTAACGAATTTTTGTTTGCTCCTTGAAAACTTGCGGATGCTCCCTAATATCCGTGCCAACTTAACCACTATTTAGTAGGTAACCCACATGCGTATGGATAAATTAACCAGCAAGTTTCAGGCTGCTTTAGCTGATGCTCAGAGTCTGGCTTTAGGAAAAGATCATCAATTTATAGAACCCGTGCATTTAATGACGGCATTATTAGAACAAGAAGGCGGAAGTATCAAACCGTTGTTCGCGCAAATAGGTATTAATAATCAATTATTGCGCACTGAATTAAATACTGAGCTTAATCGCATTGCTACTGTTTCAGGTTCGGGTGGTGATGTGCAAATCTCTAATGAATCATCGAGGTTACTTAATTTAACCGATAAATTAGCTCAGAAGCGTAATGATAAGTTTATTTCTAGTGAATTGTTTTTATTGGCTGCTTGTGAAGAAAAAGGTTATTTAAGTCAGTTATTTAAAAAATTAGGTCTAAGTACAAAGGCGGTAGAAGTGGCAATCGATAAAATGCGCGGTGGTGAAGTGGTCGATGATGTTAATGCAGAAGACCAGCGTCAAGCCTTAAATAAATACACGATTAATTTAACGGAGCGAGCCGAGCAAGGTAAGTTAGACCCAGTGATTGGTCGTGATGATGAGATTCGTCGTACTATTCAAGTATTACAACGTCGTACTAAAAATAATCCGGTATTAATTGGTGAACCAGGGGTGGGTAAAACCGCTATTGTAGAAGGTTTAGCACAGCGTATTGTCAATGGCGAAGTCCCAGAGGGCATTAAAGGCAAACAGGTTTTATCTTTAGATATGGCGGCACTAATTGCTGGTGCTAAATTTAGAGGTGAGTTTGAAGAACGCCTGAAAGCGGTATTAAATGATTTAGCGAAACAAGAAGGCCAAGTTATTTTGTTTATTGATGAGCTTCATACCATGGTCGGTGCAGGTAAAGCAGAAGGCGCAATGGATGCGGGTAATATGTTAAAGCCCGCTTTAGCACGAGGTGAATTGCATTGCGTCGGTGCAACTACTTTAGATGAATATCGTAAATATGTTGAAAAAGATGCGGCCTTAGAGCGACGTTTTCAAAAAGTGATGGTAGATGAACCTTCAGTTGAAGATACCATTGCCATCTTACGCGGTTTAAAAGAAAAATATGAAGTACATCACGGGGTAGAAATTACCGACCCAGCGATTGTTGCAGCGGCGGCGTTATCTTATCGTTATATTGCCGATAGACAATTACCCGATAAAGCCATTGATTTAATCGATGAGGCGGCGAGTCGAATCCGTATGGAGATAGACTCTAAGCCAGAAGAAATGGATCGGTTATATCGCCGTTTGATTCAGTTAAAAATTGAACAAGTGGCGTTAAAGAAAGAAAAAGATGCGGCTTCTAAGAAGCGCTTAACCACGCTTGAAACAGATATTGCAGAGCTAGAAAAAGAATATTCTGATTTAGAAGAAATCTGGAAAGCTGAAAAAGCTTTATTACAGGGTTCTGCAAGTATTAAAGAAAAGTTAGACCAAGCAAAAACTGAGTTAGAAGCAGCGTCGCGTGCTAGTGATTTTGGGCGTATGTCTGAGTTGCAATACGGTATTATTCCTGAGTTAGAGAAACAATTAGCCAGCTCGGTGCCTGATGAATCTCATAAGATGACTTTGTTGCGTAATAAGGTAACTGATGAAGAAATTGCTGAAGTTGTCTCTAAATGGACTGGAATTCCAGTTTCTAAGATGATGGAAGGCGAGCGCGAAAAATTATTAAGCATGGAGGACTATCTTAGTAAACGCGTGGTCGGTCAATCTGAAGCCCTTAAGGCTGTTAGTAATGCTATTCGTCGTTCAAGAGCGGGCTTATCTGATCCCAACCGTCCTAATGGTTCGTTCTTATTCTTAGGGCCAACGGGCGTTGGTAAAACTGAATTATGTAAAGCCTTAGCGGAGTTTATGTTTGATACCACTGATTCTATGGTGCGTATTGATATGTCTGAGTTTATGGAGAAGCATTCGGTGGCAAGGTTAATTGGGGCGCCTCCTGGTTATGTGGGTTATGAAGAAGGTGGTTATTTAACGGAGTTGGTGAGACGTAAACCTTATTCTGTGATATTAATGGATGAAATTGAAAAGGCGCATCCAGATGTGTTTAATATTTTGTTACAAGTATTAGATGATGGGCGTTTAACCGATGGTCAAGGTCGAACTGTTGATTTTAGAAATACGGTGATCGTAATGACGTCTAATATCGGTTCGGATATTATTCAAGAGTTAGCAGGCGAAGCTTTATATCCAGTAATGAAAGCAGCAGTAATGGAGCGAGTCAGTCAGCAATTTAGACCCGAGTTTATCAATCGTATCGATGAGGCTGTTGTATTTCATCCTTTGGCAAGAGAACAAATTAGAGCGATATCAAGTATTCAAATTGAACACTTAAGAGTGCGTTTAAGAGATAAAGAGATTGGTTTTGAAATATCCGATCAAGCCCTAGATATTTTAGGTGAGGCTGGTTTTGATCCTGTGTATGGTGCAAGACCTATGAAGCGGGCAATTCAGCAACAGTTAGAAAATCCGTTGGCTCAGTCTATCTTAGGTGGGCAATTTATGGCGGGTGATACCATTAAGGTAACTGCGGATGACGCTGGGTTGCATTTCGTTAAAGCATAACTTTATGTAGTGACTAACAAGCTTAAACATTTGGCTTGTTAGTCATGTTAATTTAGCTAGAAAATTGATTAGCATCAACCACGATTTTTAATTTAGTGCCGGGATGTAAGCCTTTTGCTAGTACTGATGCATTAGCTTTACGAATATCACTGATAGGAATGTTGAATTTTTTTGATATTTGTACCAGTGAGTCATTTTTAGCAACGGTATAATTGATTAAGCGTATGGGTGCGGTACTAGCCACTTGTTGATTAAGCACTTTAATGGTTAATTTTGTACCAGGAGCTAGCACTGATTTGCTGCTTACATTGTTCCAAGCAGCTAAGTCTTTAGGTGATACTGAAAAACGTTGAGAGATTTCATATAAAGTATCGCCTTTTTTGATTTCGTAACTTTGGTTGGTAGGTGTTTTGGATTTACTGGGTTTTTCAAGTTGAGCCAGCACCATTTTATTTAAATTAGGTTTGGCTTCATTAGGTATTTGTAAGTTCATACCAACTTTAATGGTATCGACTTTTAAATGATTTAAGATTTGTAAGGTTTTAGGTGTGGTGTGGTTTTTTGTCGCAATACTAGCTAAACTTTCCCCAGCTTTTACTTTGTAGCCAGTTGTTAACGGTTTTAGCAAATCTTCTCTGTTATCGGCATGTAATATAGTAGGTTTAGTGTTAACGTCAGGAATATACTTTGCAGTAACTCGCTCAGATATTGGAAGTTCAGCGAGTTTGTTTTTAAAGTGTTCTGCATGAGCTACGGGTACTAATAGTCTATGAGGTCCTTGTGGAGCCGTACTCGCTTTGTTAAAGCCAGGATTTAATTTTAAGAAGACATGTAGTGGAGTATTCGCTAATTCAGCAGCTTTACTTAAATCGATGGGTGATTTAATATCGACTACTTCAAAATAAGGTCGATTTGGAATGTGTTGCAGATTAATATTATATTCGTCAGCGTTACCAAATATCTTGGCTATGGCTAATAAGCGAGGTACATAATCTTCTGTTTCTGGTGGTAAATCTAAAGACCAGTAATCTGTAGGTAAATTAAGTTCAGCGTTTTTATCGATTGATTTTTTCAGTCGACCTTTACCGCAATTATAGGACGCCAGGGCTAAGAGCCAATCTCCATCGAATGTTTCATTGAGTTCTTTGAGGTAAGTAGTCGCAGCTTTAGTTGATGCGTAAATGTCTCTGCGTCCATCATACCAGTCATTTTGTTGTAGGCCATATTCCTTACCAGTGGCAGGTACAAATTGCCACAGGCCGGATGCGTCCGCTTTTGAATAGGCATCAGGAACAAAAGCACTTTCTACGACGGGAAGCAAGGCGAGTTCGCCTGGCATATTTTTAGCTTCTATTTCATCCAATATATGGCTTAGGTAGGGTTCAGCCCGCTGTTGAATGATAGCAAGGGCGGCTGGATGATCTAGGTACCAATCTAATTCTCTGTCTACACGAGGGTTATTGATTTCTGGTAAGGAGTATAAAGATAACATGCGCTCCCAAACAGTGTTTTTATGGTTAGAAGCAGTTTTGGTGGCATTGTGTAGATGTAGGTTATTATATTGATGTCTGCCACTGTTGTCGTCTTGAGTTGGATAGATAGGGGCATTATCAGTTAAATTTAGAGCTTGTTTGGGTGACTCTGTACAACCAACTATCGTTAATGATGAAGATAATAACACTAGATAAACAGACCGGTTAAATTTAACACGTCTCATTTTTAAACCTTACTTTTTATATTTACTTTCTTTAATTTAATGATACCATTTTTTTATATAAATATCATTAGGACAACATCGTGATGGATTTAATTAATGAAACGTAATTTTTTATTTGCTTGGTATCAAACACCAAGGGGTAAGTTGCTTAGAGAGTTAGAAATAGGTTATTTACAAAAAGCTATTACGGTGAGTTGTCAGCAGCATATTTTGCAAATTGGTGGGTTAAATTGGGAGCACGAATTTGTAGATTGTAGTTTATATAAAAATTACACTATACTTGATGCAAAGGCTATGGGGTGCGAGAGTGCTCAGCATATTAAAGCCAAGGCTTTTGCTTTACCTGTGCAGACTGAATCTATGGATATGGTTATAGTGCCTCACTTGTTAGAGTTTGATACACATAGATTTCAAACTATGCGCGAGATTGAGCGTGTTTTAAAGCCTGAAGGCATTTTAATTATTATTAATTTTAACCCCTTAAGTTTATGGGTGAGATATCAATTCTTCTTAGATAAGAAAATGTCTGACTCTTGGCGGGGACATTTCATTTCTCGATCTAGAACATTGGATTGGTTGAAATTATTAAACTTTGAAGTGACTACCTCCTCTAAGTTTAATTTAGATTCGCTATCGACTAAGCAAGGTCGTTTTATCAATGATGGTTTTTCTTATTTTTATAATGCTTATGCTATTAGAGCGATTA
The DNA here is from genome assembly GCA_903873165.1 of uncultured Methylococcaceae bacterium. Classification (GTDB taxonomy): domain Bacteria; phylum Pseudomonadota; class Gammaproteobacteria; order Methylococcales; family Methylomonadaceae; genus Methylobacter_C. The sequence continues at coordinate 51,821 of CAIQNQ010000137.1, forward strand.
AACGAAGATATAACATTATTCCATTAACGCCTGTTAAAAACTCTAGTCAGCAATTTAGTTTAGTTAATTCTATGAATGCTGTGACCCGAAATAATAATCATGAATAATGTAGTTGTAATTTATACTGATGGAGCTTGTCGTGGGAATCCTGGCCCAGGTGGTTGGGGGGGTATTCTTAATTACAAAGGTATTGAGAAAGAGTTGTACGGTGCAGAAAAGCATACCACTAATAATCGTATGGAATTAATGGCTGTTATAAAGGCGTTGGAAATTCTGAATCAAACCTGCTTAGTAGACTTGTATAGTGATTCTAGTTATGTGCTTAAAGGCATAACTGATTGGATGCCTAATTGGAAGAAAAGAGGGTGGAAAACAGCGAGTAAAACAGCCGTCAAGAATGAAGATTTATGGCGGCGCTTGGATGCCTTGATAGTAAACCATCAAATTGAGTGGCGATGGGTTAAGGGACACTCAGGTAATATAGGTAATGAAAGAGCGGACCAATTAGCGAATAAAGGTATAGACTCTTTGCAATTGATATGATGCATGAGTGATCACATACTGAGTCCTAGCTCTGGATTGTCATAACAAGGCTTCTAGTTTCATCTTCTTGACATCAAACAAGGTCAAACATAAATGTTTTGCCGCTTCGGGCATAAATGCAACTTTCAACCAAAGGAACCTCAGTCGGCTTTTTATCGATAATGAGTTTAAGTTTTTTGATACACATGGCAATTTTACTGGCGAACACTTACATTCCGCACCCTCAAAAAAAACAAGCATTCAAAATCAATTAATTGAAAATTATATTGCTATTTAGAAAAAAATATATGATTGAATATCAATAAGATGCCAAGGGGGTGCGGAATATCGGATGTTGATAAATTCCGTAACCTGATTGAAGGTTCGTTTAACAAACAATTTGCTCGACTCGGTATTTGATAAAGAGGGGTTAGGGGAGATTCTATTCCTGGATCTTAATATAATCCAGTGAGAGATGTTCGGCGCCGGCGACTACCACGTTTTCCTGTCGGTATTGACCGGCGTTATGGTCGTCGACGTTTTTGAGTACCAAGTGGTGAATAGATTTTATTTGCCATTCCCTCAAGGTTTCCTGGTTTTGTACGATGGATTCAACATAATCGATGGCTTCTTTGTGATTTATCACTTCGAAATGCTCGCGCAATGACTTGCCGCCGATAGTGATGCCTTCCAACACTACCTTGGTTTCCTTCAAAGTTAAGGTATTACCCTCGATGGCGTTAGAATGGTAAGTCCATTCCAGCACTTGCTGTTCGTGTAGCGTGCGGACGGTGTGTTCCGGTAACGGTCGCAAACTGTCCAGTTTTGACTTGAGACGATCAATTTCGGCAAAGCGGGCGGCGGTCATGACTCATAGACCCTCACGCGGCGTTTGCCGGTGAGTAGTGGTTGCATGAGAAATTGTTTTTCACTAAATATTGGATTTATTAGACCCTTAATATTTGAAAGCATAGAAACACCTTTGACTATTAGCAAGCAATTTTTCTGTAGTCAAAATGGTTATCCCAAGTGGACAGAATTTTAGAGTGAAATGGTTAAAATACCTTAACACAAAAATCTATGTCTATAGAGGGCAATAGGATCATAAAGTAGTGTTTAAGGTATATAAACCGATATAACATATTGAAGTTAATTGGTATTAATTTAATAAAAAGTTTTTACCATCTAGTTGATCTATTGCCTTATCACTCGTCTCATCCTTCAACAAAACCCCTGTGCATTTTAATTGCTCAGCTCCTTTAATCAAGAACAGCAACTTCGTTAACGCTTGCTCATAACTTAAGCCATTGACATGAATGTTTGAGATGCAATTCCGATCAGCATCGGTACTGATTTGGGCTTTAGCTTGATAGGTAAAGTAAATGCCCATGCTATCGGGTGAACTTAAACCAGGGCGCTCGCCTATTAAGGTGATGCATAATTTAGCTTGGTAATGTTCGGCTATGGCATCACCAATGGCAACTCTGCCATGTTTAACTAAGCATATCGGGGCTAGTTGATAGTCTACTGCTTTTAAAGCGGGTACTAATAATTCTAGGAAGGGTATCGCATGGTTTGCTATGGCTTTTGATGATAAGCCATCTGCAACGACTATGACCGCATCTGCTTGGAGGCTTTCTATTGCTTTAAGTACATTGATGGATTGTTCGTTGAGTAAGCGACCTAAATCGGGGCGTTGTAAATAATTGCTTTGGTTGTCAGCTTGGCTCTGCAGAAACTGACTTACATAAGACAAGTTATCAAGTTTGATTTTTAGATTATTAAAATCTAAGGGAATATGTACCGCATCTCTCGCTAGGGCATGGGCTAATTGAAAATCTAAATTAGCGCGAGTCGGTAGACTCATACCTGCACGACCTAAGCCAATTCTGGCAGGTGTTAATTGATTAAGTGGATGCCAGGGGTCAAAGGCAATTACTGGTTTTTTAACGTCAGGCATTATTGTCCCCCTGAGATAGCGTGTAAAGAGGCTTTAAATAAGGCAGGTATTTCAGTGATGGATTTTAATTGATTATGGTTGTTAAATATCTCATGTCCTATTAGCCATTGTTCAAATTCGGGGGCAGGGCGTAATCCTAATACTTGGCGGATATATAGAGCATCATGAAAAGATGTCGATTGATAGTTTAGCATCACGTCATCGGCACCTGGTATGCCCATAATAAAGTTGCCGCCGGCCATAGCAAAGCTACTGAGTAACATATCCATGTCGTCTTGATCGGCTTCGGCATGGTTGGTGTAACAAATATCACAGCCCATCGGTAAGCCCAATAATTTGCCACAAAAATGATCTTCTAAGCCAGCTCGGATAATTTGTTTACCATCGTATAAATATTCAGGGCCGATAAATCCCACCACGGTATTGACTAATAAAGGTTTAAATTTTCGCGCGACGGCATAGGCTCTGGCTTCGCAGGTTTGTTGATCTAAACCATGATGTGCATTTGCGGATAGGGCACTGCCTTGTCCGGTTTCAAAATACATGCAATTGTTGCCAACCGTACCGCGTTTTAAGCCTAAAGCCGCTTGATGGGCTTCATCTAAGATATTAAGATTTATGCCAAAACTTTCATTCGCTTTTTGAGTGCCTGCAATGGATTGAAAAACTAAATCCACTGGGACGTTCTGTTCGATAGCTTTTAGTGTTGTGGTGACATGTGCCAAGATACAGGCTTGAGTGGGTATTTTATAGCGCTCGATCACATCATTAAGTAGATGTAATAAACGTGCGGTGGCTTCTAAATTATCTGAGGCGGGGTTAATGCCAATCACGGCATCACCACTGCCATACAATAAACCATCTAAAATACTAGCGGCTACGCCCGCTGCATTATCGGTGGGATGGTTTGGTTGTAAGCGGGTAGAGAGGCGATTTTCTAATCCTATCGTGTTTCTAAATCGGGTGACTACGCGACATTTTTTAGCGACTAAGATTAAATCTTGAATACGCATAATTTTAGAGACCGCCGCTACCATTTCAGGGGTTAAGCCTGATGCTATGGCACTGAGTTTTTCTGTTGTTGCTTCTGCAGATAATAACCAATCCCGAAAATCACCGACCGTAAAATGGCTAATAGCAGAAAATGCGGTATTATCATGTTCGTCGATGATGAGGCGGGTAACTTCATCAGTTTCGTAAGGAATTAAGGCTTCGTTTAAGAATTGTTTTAAAGGCACATCCGCTAAAACATATTGAGCTGCAACGCGCTCTAAGTTATTACTTGCAGCTACTCCAGCAAGATAATCACCTGACCTGGCTGGCGTGGCTTTCGCCATTGAGTTAGCTAAGGTTTTAAAATTATAACTTAAATGCTGTGCAGTGGTCTTATACATGAAACGCTTCCCGAGGTCTTGAGCTTTAAATCATAGCATTGAAATATGACACAATATTTAAAGCATATCTAATAAAATCTCCCCTAACCCCTCTTTCTTAAAGAGGGGGACTGAATAATTACGCTTGACGAACCATGAACAGATTAACTTATCCACATTTTGATAATAAAGTTACGATAAAATCCGCTTCAATGCTTAGTTCCGTTAGTTTATGCAGATTTTCTTTGATTGCTGCATTCGCACTCCAAGCGAAAGGGGTCATTTGTAACAATGCATCGCGTTGTGCAGTGTTTGGGTTAATTTTGTAACTGATCCGTTGGCTAGTCAATTGCGTAAAGCCTTCTGGTATTTCAGTCTCTTCTGCATGTTCTTTTACATCAGAATAGATGTGTTCTTTTAATTGCCATAAGTGTCTGGGGCCTGGTGTTACGGTCATTAGATAGCCTGATGGTTTTAGGACTCGTAATAATTCTGCATTGTCAGAGGGGGCAAAGACTCTTACTACAATGTTAAATGCGTCTGTGGCATAGGGTAATTTATTAGAACTAGCGACGATGAATTGCGCAGATTTTTGTTTTTTAGCCGCTGCCGCAATAGCAAACTTTGAAATATCGTTACCATACAATTTTATTTGCTCTGCGCGTTTACAAAACGCGCTGATTTTTCTGGCGTAATAACCTTCACCACAACCCAAATCTAAAAGTGTACTGGTATGTTGTTGGGGTTGCACGACATCGATCATCAAAGCTATAGCTTTTGCTAATGGTTCGTAAAAGCCGGCTTCTAAAAACGAGCGCCGAGCATTTAACATTATCTTATTGTCACCCGGTTCTTTGGAGTGTTTATGTTGCACAGGCAATAAATTGATATAACCTTCTTTGGCACAATCAAAGCTATGTAAATTAGCGCAAGTGTAGGTGTTGTTGGCCGTTTGATGATTTAAAGCTGAGTCACAGAGTGGGCAAATATAGAGGCAAGTGTCGATGGTTATCTCTGTGTTCATGATGATTTAGTTATTTTTGCAAAGAGTAAGGCAAATAAGGTAAAGCCACAGAAGGCTGCTCCTGTATAAAAGGTAGCCGATGAGCCATACAAATCCCAAACGCCGCCCGCTAAAATACTGGCAATTAATAAGGCAATGCCACTTATTAAATTAAAAAAACCATAAGCAGTGCCGAACAAATCTTTAGGGGAGGTGGCTGCAACTAGCGAGGCTAATAAACCTTGAGTAATGCCCATGTGGACACCCCAAAGGGATAAACCGATTAATAATGTGCTCCAGTGTTGGCTATTGGCTATGACAAGATCAGCGGCTATTAGAATGATTAATCCCAATGCGAGTAGTTTAGTGTGAGAAACACGGTCAGACAATTTGCCAAAGGGATAGGCGGTTGCCGCGTAGATAATATTCATTGCCACCATAATTAAAGGCGTTAATGCTATTGGAATCCCTGATTGTTGACCTTTTAAGACTAAAAAAGCTTCACTGAAACGTGCAAGCATAAACAGTGCTCCGATGGTTACGACCCACCAATAAGAGGCGTTTAAGCGTTTTAAGTTAGCTTTAGAAATTGGATTAACACGGTGGCTAATGTTAGCTTGTTTGGGTTCTTTGATGCCAAAAAACAGTAATATTACAGCAAGCATCCCAGGAATAACCGCTACCCAAAACACTGCTCTAAAGTCATTTGCCCATAAAATCATTAAACCTACAGCAAGCAATGGCCCCAAAAAAGCCCCGACCGTGTCTAAGGATTGTCTTAAGCCAAAGGCCGCGCCGCGTAAATGGGCGGGGGCAATATCAGCAACTAAAGCATCTCTAGGGGCACCACGTATGCCTTTGCCCACTCTGTCAATTAAACGGGCCGTTAAGATAATACCGCTGGAGCTGGCTATGGCAAATAGCGGTTTGGTAAATGCACCCAGGGCGTAACCCAGTAAGGCTAATTTCTTACGTTGTCCTATATAGTCGCTTAATACGCCAGAAAATATTTTTACTATTAAAGCGGTTGCTTCGGCAAGACCTTCAATTAAGCCCACTGCTAAAACGCTAGTGCCTAGCGTCGTCACCATAAATAAAGGTAACAGGCTATGAATCATTTCTGAGGAAACATCCATTAATAAGCTAACGAAACCTAATACCCAAATACTTTTAGGTATCTGCTGTAAATGTGCTTTGGATTGAGTCATAGTGATTAATGGTGGTGATGCAAATGTAATTCGGTTGTGGGCGTGTGTAACGTGCAATGGTGGTGTGTTGTACCTAATTCGATTTGCAAAGTAGCATGGTGAATCGCATAAGTTTCTTTAAGCGATTGATTGATTTTATCTATAAACTCATCGCCAGGATAACCATTCGGCATGACTAAATGAGCCGTTAAGGCATTTTCTGTCGTACTTAAGCCCCAGATATGTAAATCATGTATTTCAGTTACACCCTCTAATTGGCTTAAAAAATGGCTGATCTTGGTAGAGTCGATTGTTTTAGGCACGGCACTTAAGGCTAATTGTAAGGCTTCGCGTAATAAACTCCAGGTGCCTATAACAATAACCAAAACAATAATTAAACTCATGCTAGGATCTAACCAGTACCAATTACCATATTGCATGGCGATACCCGCAATGACCACGGAAACGGATACGGCGGTATCGGCAACCATGTGCAAATAAGCGCTACGCATGTTTAAATCGTGATGGCTGTCTTTAAGTAAAAGTAAAGCCGATAATCCATTGATGAATATACCAATGCCCGCAATGGTAGAGATAGTGAAGCCTTCTATAACCGGCGGGGCAGCAAATCGGTGTGCGGCTTCCCAAGCAATGGCACCGCAAGCGAATAGCAGTAACATGCCGTTAGTTAATGCCGCTAATATTGATGAGCTTCTTAGGCCATAGGTGTATTTTACACTCGGTTTTCTTCTAGTTAATACGATGGCGTACCATGATAACAATAGACCGAAAACATCCGATATATTGTGTCCAGCGTCGGCTATTAAGGCGGTTGAGTTAGTTAATAATCCATAGCAAAACTCAATCCCAACATAGATTAAATTAAGAGTAATTGCGAAACCAAAGCGGCGTTTATTTTGATTGGGAGTAGGGTGGTGATGGTGATGTGCGCTGGCGCAGTGGTGATCATGCGAATGTGCCATGGTTTTGTTCCCAACTGAAAGATATAGTTCAGTATAGCAAATAAGGTTTAAGAATTGATATTGACTAGATAAATTGTTTAGAGTTGATAGGGGTATTTAAAACGCTTTATCTAGTACAGAAAATAAAGCGTTTAAGATTATTGCCGGGTGTTACGAAGACTTTTAGAAATTAATAAACAACGACCCCATGATTAAATGATGCATGGTGTTCGTAGTATGGCTATTGTCATCTAAGTATTGATTTAAATAACCCGCTTCAGTTCTAAAGTTTTTATTAAAAGTCCAGCCTAAGCCTGCAAAGGCACGGTTTTGATCAAATCCATAATCTCCGCCTGCTTTGGTACTGTTCGCGCGAACGAAAAACTCATCCCAGGCTATAACACTCAAACGGGGTTCAAACTCAATTGGGTGTAAAAATCTCACCATTTGTCTGGGGCGAACTCGGACTTGTTCACCATTTCCAGGTAAGAAGTTGGTTTCAATCATAGTTCTAAAGGTTACAGTCCCTAAGCTCGTGGGTAGTACGTAACGAAATGCTGGCCAGACATCTTGTTGAGCTTTGTAGGGTTGCACAACGCCAGCTTTTATTTGTTGGGTTGGCAAAAATGTATAACCTGCCCAAATCGTGGCTCTATCACTGATAGAATAACCTAGTGCAGTACGTGCCATGCCTTGATACCAGTGATTCCAATCATCATCCCATCTTGATTGACCTTCCACCCATACTCGAGTTTTTTCTAAAGAGGGATCAACTGATTTTAAACTGCCTTCGGCTACCACTTGTAACCAACTGCCGGCATCTTGCAGTAAATCATCTTGTGCTGAAACAGTAGGTGCGGCGTTGATAGGGTTTACAACAAAGCAAAATACTAGTAATAAAAGTACCGTTTTAAACGGATTGTAAGGATTAATTTTCATATCGATTTATGGTTTTAACGGCGTAGAGCGTTACCAAGCCAAGTACTAGACTGATAACGCTAAGTTAGAATGGAATTAAAGCTGAGTTTAACTTTTAAGTTTACGGACTGCTAACGGGTGATCAGAATAAGCCTCGTGTTTATCTAAGCCTTGTAAGATACATTTACCGCCATTGTTTTGATAGTTTTGTTCAAAATCATGGAAGAATTCCATCACAGTATGGTCAATGAGGGACGCTTGATCCAATTTTATGATGATTGTTTTACCGTCTTCTAAAGTCGCTAATTCTGTTTTAAGTTTCAAGAAGTTTGAAAAGATAGCAGATCCTAAAATAGTCACTACTATTTCATTGTTAACACTTTTTGAGATAGTGTAATTAATTTTAAATAGTTGGATAAATTCAACGCCACGGAAAATATGCACCGCGAATTTAGCACCAATACCAATGAACACTCCAACCAATAAATCAGTCGCCAAAACGCCGATAATAGTAACAATGAATAAAAATAATTGTTCCTTTCCAATATGTGCAACATGGGCAAATGAAGCAGGTGATGCTAAGCGAAAGCCAGTAAATACTAGTAATGCAGCAAGTGCTGCATTGGGGATGCTATGAATTATCTGTGGAAATAACATCACAAATAATAGTAAAAAAGTGCCGTGGAAAAAATTGGCCCATTGCGTTTTAGCACCATTATTGACGTTAGCAGAACTACGCACAATTTCTGCAATCATAGGTAAGCCACCGACTAAACCCGATACAAGATTACCAATACCAACGGCTGTTAAATCTTTATCAAGGTTAGCATGACGTTTGTATGGGTCTAATTTATCAACCGCCATAGCACTTAATAAGCTTTCTAAACTACCTACTAAACTGATACTGATGACAGCTTCCCAAAATTCTAAGGTGCCAAATTTAGAAAAGTCTGGGAAAGCAAAGCTTGATATAAAGTTATCAGAGATGGCAACTAGATATTTAGGGCCAACAGTTTGTTCCGGTGAGTTTGCAAAGAATGTATAGGTATGTTCTTGATCTAATGCAAAATATTTGGCTAAGCTTATGCCCACTACTACTACTATTAGGGGGGCAGGAATCTTTTTAATCGTTGGGTTTTTAACAAATGTCCAAGCAATTAATATCGCTAGGCCGGTAAGACCAATAATAGCGATTTCATAATTTGGATTTAAAATACTGTGTGGCACTTGAGCGATAGTTGATAACAAGCTGCTACCTTTAACGGGCGCTTGACCTAACATGGTGTGTACTTGTTTGGCCATGATAATGATACCAATAGCAGCTAACATACCGTGTACTACCGAAGCAGGAAAAAATGAGCTTAATCGTCCTGCTTTAAATATGCCTAATAACACTTGGATGGCGCTAGCAACCACAATAGCAGCAAGTGCGTAATGATATCCTGCAATAAGGTCGCCTTGACCCAGCTCTTCAACCGCTCCCAAAACAACGACAATTAAACCAGCAGCTGGGCCATTAATGGTAACAAATGAACCATTGATACGAGAAACTAACATACCACCAATAATGGCAGTGATAATACCTGCTGAAGGTGGAAATCCAGAAGCTACTGAAATGCCAAGGCAAAGCGGCAAGGCGATTAGAAAAACTAAAAAGCCCGATAACAAATCACTACGCCAGTTTTCTGTTAAGCCGGCTAAGCCTGTTTTCGGTAATGTTGCAGAATTATTACTCATTGAGTTCCTCGTTAATGAAGTTAGTCTATTTGTTCATTATCAGCAATTAACATACCAGAAGATTTATAATGACTTAGTTTTATGATTTTAAAGTTTTAATGCTACTTTTTTATAAATTAACCAGGTGTTTTGGTTGGTTAAAAGGTGTAAATAAACCACTGAGCGGGTTATTTGCACCAAAAATATCTAGTAATATTTGGTTTTTGGGTATCTATGATTTTATGGGGTTAAATATGGCTTTGCGCACTGTGTTAAAATCGCCAAAATTGAATTTTGTATTCATATTATTCACAGAGTGGCATGATCTGTTTTGGACAAATATAGACTTGCTAGACGATACTTAGCTAAGAATTAAGTAATGAGAACGCTTAAGATGTATAAAAAAAAATGGTTTACAGTGCTTGATAGGTTAATCGTGTATGAGTTGTTTAAAACGTTAGTATCCGTATTACTTGTTTTAGTCGTCATTATAGTGAGTCGAGGTTTCATTAGAATATTAGACCAAGCTATTGCCGGTATGATTCCAAATGATGCACTGTTAAGTATATTAGCCTATAAAACGATTACAACTACGGCAGAGTTATTTCCTCCGGCTGTATTTATGACGATTTTGATGGTGTTGGGTCGTATGTATCGAGATCAGGAAATGTCGGCTATTTCATCAGCGGGCGGTGGTGTAGTCACTTTATATAAAGCGGTTTTTATGATGATCATCCCTGTGGTTTTTTTGGGAGCTGTATTCGCTTTATATATAACGCCGTGGGCAGAGGCTCAAGTTGATCTGGTGATGAAAAAAGGTGAAGAGTCTGCAGATATACGCGGGATTACTGCCGGTAAATTTACGCAATATAGACAAGGTGATTTAGTCTTTTATATTGAAAAGGTAACGAATGACGGAACATTGCAAAATGTTTTCTTGCAAAATAATGAACACGGCAATGTCGCTATTATTAGTGCAAAAAATGCCGTTATAAAAGATTTAGATGACGGGCGTTACATCATTTTTTCAAATGGCGAGCAGGTTAAAGGTCAACCAGGGCAGCTTGATTACGTCATAGAAAAATTTGATGATTATGCTTTCAGAATTGAGGCTAAAACAGCTGTGCTTAAGTTTAATCGCCATGCCTTAACGATCGATACCTTAGTCGATAGTGACGTTGTTTTAGATAAAACCGAACTACTGAGGCGCATTGCGATTCCACTAGGTGCTTTGCTGTTAGCATTTATCGGTGTACCGATTGCCCAGATATCTCCCCGAGGTGGCGTTTATGGCAATATGCTGATGGGTTTTCTTATTTACTTTAGTTACGGAAACTTTGTAAGGGTGAGTCAAAGTTGGGTGGAAAATAACACCATCCCTCTGTGGTTGGGTGCTGCAATGGTGAATTTCATTCTATTTCTATTAGGAGTTATCTTACTGATTCGCCTATGTGGTTGGCAGTGGCTACTCTTAAATATTAAAGCAAAGGTTATGAAGTGAACGTTTTAAATAAATACATCGCACTAGAGGTTTTAAAAGGCGCTTTTATTACGCAAATAGTTTTACTGACCTTATTTAATTTATTTACGTTTACTGATGAACTTAAGCACTTAGGTGAAGGCAATTATAGACTCAAAGAGATTCTATATTATGTGCTGTTAACTTCACCCGGTGTGTTTTATGAGTTACTCCCCGCTTCAGCGTTATTAGGTAGTTTATTTGTCTTAGGTTCTATGGGCAATAATCGGGAGTTAATTGCCATGCGAGCAGCCGGATTATCAGTGTTCGGTATTATTAAAGCGGTTATGTTAGCAGGGTGTGTACTGGTTATGATTGCATTGATCGTAGGTGAGTTTATCGCACCAACCGCACAGCGTATGGCGCATATATCGAGAGTTTCAGCCCAAAATACTCAGATTAATGTGAGCGCAGAATATGGTTTGTGGCTACGGGAAGGCAAAAAGTTTATTAATATTAAACAAGTCGTCGGTGATGGGAGTTTAGCTGACTTAGTGATTTATGAATTTGATGATGATTTACATATCCATAAAGCGATTCATGTGGATCAAGCCATCTATTTAGGCAACCAAGAATGGCAGATGAATAATATTGTTGCTTCTGAAATATCCATTCAGCAAATGACATCAAGTTATGAAGAAACTCAGATATGGAAATCTTCCATTGCACCAAATCTATTAAAGATTGTAGCAATATTGCCTAATAACCTCTCAATGTATGATTTAGCGGGATACGTTAAATTTTTAAAGAAAAATAATCAAAAATCCCATTTATATGAAGCGGCTTTTTGGGGGCGTATCGTTAATCCTTTAGTGACATTTATTATGTTGTTATTGGCAACTCCTTTTGTCATTGGCATAAAAAGAGGGGTAAGCGTAGGTGAAAGAATGATGCTGGGGGTGCTTATTGGAATGGGCTTTAATATAATAGATAAAACGGTAGGGCATCTGGGATTGATTTATGGACTGAGTCCACCTTTGATGGCATTTGCACCCAGTATTGCTGTATTGCTCATTGCTTTGTTTTATCTTAAACGCATTCAAAGTTGAGTAACTAAGAAATTTTTAATAGTTATACAATTCACATTTGTATAACATTAATGCTGTAGATTATTTAAATCTATAAAATGCCTTTAAAGCCTTTTTAGCTGTATATAAAGCGTTAGACAGTATATAATCAAGCACTTTGAGTCAATCATTTATTAAATTAACACCGGAAAAAATACCATGCTGGGTAAGCTAGTTAAAGTAGTTGTAGGAAGCCGTAACGATAGGCTGGTAAAGAAGAAAAAGAAGTTAGTTAAAAAAGTTAACGCTCTTGCTTCTGAATATGAAAAATTAACTGATGAAGCTTTAAAAGCTAAAACACAGGAGTTTCGTGACCGCCTAGCAGAGGGAGAGGCATTAGATAATTTAATACCTGAAGCCTTCTCTGCTGTAAGAGAAGCGTCTTCTCGCGTTTTCAACATGCGCCATTTCGATGTGCAATTGATTGGCGGCATGATGCTCCATGATGGCAAGATTGCTGAAATGAAAACCGGTGAAGGTAAAACCTTAATGGCTACCTTAGCGGCGTATTTAAATGCCTTACCTGGTAAAGGTGTACACGTCGTTACTGTGAATGACTATTTGGCTAAGCGTGACTCAGAATGGATGGGTCGGCTATATGCCTTTTTAGGCTTAACGACAGGTGTTATTGTTAGTCAGTTAGAACATAACGCCAGAAAAGCAGCTTATGCAGCAGATATTACTTACGGAACTAATAACGAATTTGGTTTTGATTATCTGCGTGACAACATGGCTTTTAGTTTAGATCAAAAGGTGCAACGAGATTTAAGTTTCGCGATTGTTGATGAGGTTGACTCAATTTTAATCGACGAAGCTAGAACACCGTTAATTATCTCTGGGCCAACAGAAGAAAGCACTGAGATTTATATTAAAGCTAATGCTGTCATTCCGCTTTTAAAATTACAAGAAAGTGACGACCAACCAGGTGACTATACAGTTGATGAAAAAACGCGTCAGGTTTATTTAACCGAAGCGGGTCATGAACGTGTTGAGGAATTAATGCTGCAACATGACTTAATGATTGAGGGAACCAGTTTATATGATGCGGCTAATATTAGATTAATGCATTATCTAAGTGCTTCTCTTAGAGCGCACGCCTTATTTAAGAAAGATGTTGATTATATCGTCGCTGATAATGAAGTGATCATTGTGGATGAATTCACGGGGCGTATTATGCCGGGTCGTCGTTGGTCAGAAGGTTTGCACCAAGCGATTGAAGCTAAAGAAAACGTCACTATCAACAACGAAAACCAAACCTTAGCGTCTATTACCTTCCAGAACTACTTCCGCTTGTATGAAAAGTTATCAGGTATGACAGGTACTGCGGATACTGAAGCGTTTGAGTTAAATAAGATTTATGGTTTAGAAGTTGTTGTTATACCGACACATCGTCCTTTAATTAGAAAAGATTTAGGCGATTTAGTCTATTTAACAACTGATGAAAAATATAATGCAGTTGCTTTAGACATTAAAGATTGTGTGAGTAGAGGTCAACCTGTCTTAGTGGGAACAACTTCGATAGAAAACTCAGAAAAATTGTCTGCTTTGTTAAATAAGCAAGGTATCAAGCACGAAGTTTTAAATGCTAAACAGCATGAGCGTGAAGCTCATATCATTGAACAAGCTGGTGTAACGGGTGCGGTAACAATCGCTACCAATATGGCAGGTCGTGGAACTGATATTGTATTGGGTGGTAATTTAGAAGCCGAATACAAGTTATTAGGTGAGGGCGCCAGCCAAGCTGAAAGAGATGTAGTCAAAGCGCGTTGGCAAGAAAGACACGATCAAGTGTTAGCCAGCGGTGGTTTACATGTTATTGGTTCAGAACGTCATGAATCGCGTCGTATTGACAATCAGTTAAGAGGTCGTTCTGGTCGTCAGGGTGATCCTGGTTCAACACGTTTCTATTTATCACTACAAGATGATTTGATGCGTATCTTTGCATCGGATCGTGTTGCGGGTTTAATGAAAAAATTGGGCATGGGTGACGGTGAAGCGATCGAACATCCTTGGGTTACCCGATCAATCGAAAACGCACAACGTAAAGTTGAAGGTAGAAACTTTGATATACGTAAAGAAATTTTAGCGTATGACGATGTAGCTAATGATCAAAGAAAAGTAATTTACGGACAACGCAATGAGTTAATGGCGGCTTCCGAAATTTCTGAGATTATTACCGCAATTCGTGAAGATGTGGTTAATAACGTTATTGATCAATATATTCCTGCCAAAACAATGGTTGAGCAATGGGATTTAGCGGGTTTAGAAGAACATATTCTGCATGAGTTTAATGTAGAAATTCCTGTTCAAAAACTGATGGATGAAGATCATACCTTACAAGAATATAGTTTACGTCAGCGTATTATTGAAATATTAGAACAAAATCATAAAGACAAAGAAATCAATATTTCTGCTGATGTGCTGCGACATTTTGAGAAATCTATTATGTTGCAAGTATTGGATACTAGCTGGAAAGAACACTTAGCTGCGATGGATTATTTGCGTCAAGGTATTCATTTTAGAGGCTATGCGCAAAAAGATCCTAAGCAAGAATACAAACGTGAAGCTTTTGAAATGTTCACGAACTTACTTGAGCATATCAAATACGAAGTAGTGAGTGTTTTATTTAAAGTTCAAGTTCGTCAAGAAGAAGATGTACAAGCACTTGATCAACAAATGCAAGCTCCAAAAGAAATGCATTTTGAACATGCTGAAGCACCTCCTTTGGATATTATCGAAGATCAACAGTTACAACCATCATCTAATAATGATGAAATTGCAAGCGCTGTAAATGAGCAACCTTTTGTACGTCAAGGTGATAAAGTGGGTCGAAACGATCCTTGTACTTGTGGCTCAGGTAAGAAATTTAAACACTGCCACGGCAAGTTGGATTAAATAGTTGTTATTTTACTCGCCAGTGATTTTAAGCACTGGCGGGTAAATTGATAGGACGTTAGGTTTTATTCAGTAACAGAGAAACTTTCACCACAACCACAAGTGCCTTTGACATTTGGGTTGTCAAATTTAAAGGCTTCATTGATGCCTTCCTTGCGATAATCTAAAGCGATTCCATCTACAAATTCTAAATCAGTTTTTGATACGATGACTTTAACGCCAAAGTTTTCAAAAACATTATCTTCTGTTTCTAGTTTATCTGCATAATCCAAGACATACGCATAACCAGAACAGCCTGATTTTTTAACGCCTAATTTTAAGCCCAGGCCTTGGCCGCGTTTATCGAGTTGTTTTTTTATTTGCCGCGCTGCATTTTCAGTTAATGTGACAGACATAGCACCTCCTTGATCAGTGGTTAACATGTTTTTTTAATTGATTAATAAATTGAGTTATTTGGTCTTCAGTATTACTCATGCCTAAGCTGACTCTAATAGCGCTTTTGGCGAGATTAGGGGCAATTTTCATGGCTTTTAATACTGGGCTAATTTCATTACTACCGCTTTTGCAAGCAGATCCACTCGAAACTGCAATACCGCCCCTATCCAGATTCATTAAAAGCATCTCACCATCAACTCCATCAATACCAAATTGAATCGTATTGGGTAATCTTTCTGTGGTTTGTGAAAAGATACATAAGTTGGGTATCTGAGTCAGCGCAGCTTCAAATTTCTGCTTGAGTTGTGCTAGATGGGCATGACGGTGGTTTAATTCAATGGCTGCCAACTCTGCAGCTTTACCAAAGCCTACTATCGCCGCCACATTTTCTGTGCCTGGGCGAAAATCTTTTTCTTGATTACCGCCAAACATTAATGGTTTTAAGGGGTGTTCGTTGTTGTAAACAACAGCACCACAGCCTTTGGGGCCATAAATTTTATGACTAGATAAAGTAAGCAGATCAAGACCCAGTTCTTTAAAGGAAACAGGTATTTTCCCAACCGCTTGCACAGCATCAGTGTGTACTAATATAGACTTATTCTTAGCTTTAATTGCATCTGTAATCAGTCTAACATCTTGTATAACACCGGTTTCATTGTTAGCCAGCATTATTGACACTAGGTCTGGTTGTAGATTTAATACGTAATCGATTGACGACGCGGGAATTACACCCAAAGAATCAACTTCAATGTGATGTAATGTTGCGCCTTTAGTAGTTAAATGTGCTGCGAAATCAGTTACAGACGGATGTTCGGTGCTTGATATTGCAAGTCGACCCTTAGCCGGTAATGTATTTAAAGATAAATTGTTAGCCTCAGTGCCACCACTGGTAAAAATCACTTCAGCAGGCGCGGCATTGACTAATGCCGCAACTTGTTCTCTAGCCGTATCTATGGCACTGCGTACTGCTCTGCCATGCCGATATAAACTAGAGGGGTTTCCATAAAAAGTCGTAAAAAAAGGTAACATCGCATCAAGAACACGCTCATCAAGCGGTGTCGATGCATTATGATCAAAATAAATCACAAACTAGATGATAACTCGCTACTTCTGTGTATTTCAATGACTTTAACAGTGTCTTCTTCCTGTCTTTTAGCCGTTTCTTGAATACGGTGGTTTTCAATTAACTGTCCAAGCGTAATGCCTTTTAGATAATCTTTAATTTGGTGACTTAGTCCCATCCATAGATCATGCGTTAAACAGGCTTTCTCATTGTGGCAATTCGCTTCACCACCACATTTTGTAGCGTCAATAGGTTCATCAACGGCTGCGATAATATCCGCAATGTTGATGTCATCAGCACTACCTGACAACGTATAACCACCACCTGGGCCACGAATCCCTTTAACCATATTTGCTTTGCGGAGTCTGGCAAATAATTGTTCTAAGTAAGATAATGAAATAGTTTGTCTAGCCGCAATCTCAGTTAAAGTAACCGGGTTGGTTTGGCTATGAAAAGCTAGGTCAAGCATTGCTGTGACAGCATAACGACCTTTTGTAGTTAAACGCATTATAGATTCCCTGATAGAAATAAGTATATTAACACTAATATACTTAACCCACTAAAATAGTCAACTATTTTTTGATAAATGCTTGGATTGTTGATAGAATGCTTTTGTTTCAAATCTTCAAATCTTCAAATCTTCAAATCTTCAAATCTTCAAATCTTCAAATCTTCAAATCTTCAAATCTTCAAATTCCCAAATTCCCAAATTGTTTTTACTGTTCCACCGCAAGACCGTTATACCAAAACAAACTGATTATAGAATCAGTATTTAATTTCACTAGGAATATTTATGAAAATTTATAAATTAGCATTTCAATTCAAGTATTTTGAATTAATGCACGTCTTTCTTCAACTTTGTATAAGCACAATAGTGAGTGCATTATTATTGATTTCTACACCGACTGCTTTTGCAGCAGTGACCGACTCAGTTATTGGCGTACCCAGTCAAGTGGCTGATTGTCCTGCGGGCTATACAAACACGAGTTTTAGCTGCTTTCGTCCCGCTGATACACAGTCAAATGGCGGATCAACAGTTGCTAACTGTCCCTCTGGTTATACTAATACGGGGTTGACTTGCCTTCGCACTGCTGATACACAACCTAATGGTGGGTCAACCGTTGCTAGTTGCCCTTCTGGTTATGCTAATGTCGGGCTGACTTGTTTTAGTGGCTACAAAACGGCATCTTGTTCATCTAAAACTTGGACGGGATGGTGTAAAAGCTGTCCTTCTGGTTACTACAGGGCAGGATTTTTTTGTGCTAAAGATGCCAACTCATTGGGTGAGAGTTCAATGTCATGTCCTGCCAGTAAGTTTGAATCTGTAGGGCGTTGCTATAATAATTGCCCGTCAGGCTATACAAATACAGGGACCAGTTGTTATCGAGGTCCGGATACACTTGGTTTGAGCGCAATGACTTGTCCTGCAAATAAATTTTTGTCTGCAGGTCGCTGCTATAATCCTTGTTCATCAGGCTATACAAATACTGGGGTCAGCTGCTATCGAGGTCCAGATTCACAAGATCAGAGCGTAATGACTTGTCCTGCAAATTATCTGGAAATAAATACAGCCATAGGTGGTCGGTGTTTTTCAGCTGGTTCACCGTTGATTAACGGTGCTAAGCCGAGACCATTTTGGGTTTATGGACACAACCCGAATACTAAAGAGGATGTTACTGCGGCTCTTGATGCAGGAGCCAATGCGTTGGAACCAGATATCATGGTACTTTCTAAAAACGCCATTTTTAATGGAAAGCTTATACCTCAAAAGTTAGTTGTCTATCATGATGACGTGTTAGTAACCACTCGTAATCCCCTGACATTAAATGATTATCTTGATTTTGTACATGATCAGGCCGCAAAATATCCAAAACTAGCTTTAATAATGATCGATATTAAGTCACCTGTGGTCACTAGACAACCTAATGGTGATAATGGACCAATTATTGTTAACGCCGTACATGATCATCTGCTACGTATTGGTAAATCAGATGCAATAAACCTTAAAGTTATTTACAGTGTAGGCCCTGATGCTGATTCCACGATTTTCAAAAATATGGTTCCTTTATTGACAATCAATGAAGGCATTCAAGAGGATGGAACAGATGATCCTGACGCTATGATAACCAAGTTTCAAACCAATTATCCTCTTGGAACACAGAACTATGCTTTTGGTGACGGTACAATGTTCGCCGATTTAGGTTTAATAGGTCCAAATACTTTGCGTGCAATAGAAAAGTCTGTCTATAACAGGGCAAACACAGGCCTTCCCAAGTCATCCTATGCCTTCGACATAATTGACTTGGCAACAATGGAGGAATATATCACTACAGGGGCAGACGCGATTATCACTGATAATGTAACGATGCTATCTAAGCTGGTAGCTGCTAGAACTGATATTAGATTAGCAACCATCAATGATTCACCCTTTAATCCTCTCAAAGAAGCCTATGCTCTAAAAGTCTATACAGCTGATGTAACAGATGCTGGTACTGATGCTAATTTAACTTTTACATTAACTGGTTGTAATGGCAGTGCCACTACAACAATCAATGCCTCAAGAAATGGCCGTATGGAAAAAGGCAAAACCAATTATGTGACCTTGTCAAGTAAGAATTTGGGTAACCTCACAAGTTTAACTGTGTCTCGCGATAATAGTGGATCATCTCCCGATTGGGATCTTGATAAAGTTGATATAAGCAGTGTAATGTGGCGGAATAATGCAGGAATCGCGTCAGCTTATTTTAGTAACTTTATTCCTACAACAGGCACTAAAGCTGTCGTTCTTGGAGGAGTTTGTAAATAAAAGTGTAAATATTTAGGTATATATGCATATGTTTTGATACGGTCTGTATTTTTTACAGCCGTATCAAAATCATTGTATCAACAGCATTTATTTGATAAAAGATTGGATTGCAGTTTAAATTAATCCAAAATTGTTTTTACTGTTTTATCGTAAGACCTTGATACAAAAACTAATTGATCATAGAATCAGTATTTAATTTCATTAGGAGCTTGTATGAAAATTTTTAAGTCAAAACCTCTGGCAATGCCGGAGGCTTGAAATTGATAACTGCTTAAAGCGGGTTAATTTATGCACCACCCAAAGATATTATTTCTGACTAGGGACATTAAGTGGTACTGGTAAAAATTGTGACCATTTGATCGTTCCGCCGATTTGTTCTTTAGTCGGTAATTCTGATTTATCCCAACCACCACCTAGGGCTTTAATTAATAATACGGTTGCACTTAAGCGCTGACCTTGTAGATTAACGGCAGTGATATCATTATTAAGTGCGGTGACTTGCACGGCTTGGTGGGCAGCATTAACAGCCTTTTTTGTACTTGCACCTCTTCATCTAAAATACATAGTGCGGCTAGATTATCTTTAATTTTGAGCATCGGCCAATCTATTTTCTCTTTAAAAAATCGTTGCACGGTTCGATAGCTTCCGCCGGGTGCGTCCTGTTAAGTGTGGACTCAGAGTGCTTAATATTGCTATCATTTCGTTCATGGTCAGTTTGGGTGCGGATGCTTTCTTAGAATTAGAATGAGTATTCTACTTTCTCTGGCCTTTCTACTTACTCCGATATTTAAAAATCGCTCATATAGATTGGCGAAGGTATTGCTGATCAATTTTATTATTTCAGGTTTATGAAAATCAGTGCTGAATAGATTTTTGCGCTGTGAAGTTAAAATAAAAGTGCTAGGATTGAAAATAGTGATCTAGTGTTAAAGCTATAGATTTAATATTGAGAAAATGGTTTCAGTGTTCAAATACAAGATTCAACAGCCAGAAACGTGTGCTAGTGTTTAAATGCAAGTTTCAACAACCTGATAGATGTCCCAGTATTTTAACAGCCGTTTTAACATCAGGATAGAAGTTCCAGTATTCCAATAGCCGTTTCAACAACCGGATAGAAGTTCGAGAACTCCAACAGAGGTTTCAACAACTGGATAGGAGTTCCAGTACTCCAGAAGACGTTTTAACAGCCAAGCAATAATCTGAGAAAGAACATTAGGTTTTAATGATTCCACCTAGCCTAGAGCTAATATTATTTCGTCATAACTAATTATTTCCGTCGTTTTAAGTTAAAACTAATCTTGATACTTTTTTGCCATTTTAACCGCTTTTTGTTTGAACTCCTCCCGCAGTTTTTCAGGCTTGATGACTTCGATTTGATCCGCAAAGCCTAATAACCACCAACGCAATTGTCCGGTATTACAAACAGTGGCTTTAAAAATACTTTGACCATTTTCACAGGGAATAATTTGTTGATTATGGGTTAACTTTGATTCGTGTAAATGAACGGCTACATTCTCGTCAATCAGCAACTCTAATTCAAAACTATCGCCAATTAAATAATCGACATGCCCCATCTCGATGTACTGATCTAAATCAAAATCAGTTGGAACAGAACGTGGGATATCGGTTAACTCTGCATCTACAAATCGATGCAGACCTAATAATCGAATATCTTTGTAATCGCGTAAGGTACACACTAAATAAGTCACGGTGCCACGAAAGAGTAGGGCTAATGGATTAACCAAGTATTGTTTATACTGATCCTCATTTCGAGGAAAGTATTTACCATTAAAGCGACGGTTTTCTAACAGTGCGGTATAGATGTTATTTAAGACTTGAGCATCGATATGAGTAGGGATTAAAGCTTGGGTTTGTGGCACTATCCTTATTTTATTGCGCCAATTAGAATAAAAAGTATAATCACGGTCTAGTAAGTTGGTCGCGGTGTTGAAATATGCTTGTAATGGCTGCAAGGCACTGGGTGGAAGCTGGTTTTTTAGATGTTGTTCCGCTAAATAAAAGACCAACGCCGTGGGTGATTCCATACTAGGAATCTCCAAAACAGCATTTTCTGTATTCATTGACCAATAGCAAGTTCCTTCCCTTTTTTTATTAACCAGTTGCGGGAAGACATTGACTAATGTATCTAAGTCTCTTTGAATCGTCCGATAAGTAGGCAGTTGTATTGACTGCTCTTCCAGTTTTTCAATGATTTGTTGAATTTTAATATCTTTGGGATAGCCTGGAATGGTGAGTAAGATTTTCCATTGTCGTAGAAGTGCGTCAGCCATATTAATATCCTTGATGAGTCAATCAAAAAAAGTGAATAAAAAGGCTTAAATTAAATACCTTAAAGACATCATACGTCTAGTAAATGAATTATGATAGCTGCACTTAAAAAGTTCGCTTGACCAGTATCATCAATTTATTTAATGGGTAGACTTATGTGCGTTAAACCTAAACCGTTTAGTTATTCATGCCCTTCCTGTGACTGGAAGAAAACTGTTTTTCCTAGGGGTGATGTTTTGCTACCCGGGGAGCATTATGCTTGTTGCCCTAAATGTGGCTCTAAATCTTTGGATTTAGAAACGCTTAAGGGGGTTGTCGAGCTTGGGTTGGGTTTGTTACGAAAGTTGTTTTAATAAGGGGGTAAACTAAAAATAAGTCATGGATATTTCTAAAAGAGCCGGTAATGGATAAACAAATTCTTAAGCTAGGTTTATAGCCTTGCTATTGTAATAAAAAATGGGAATGCTACTAAGCATTATGACTTAACGATAAATCAATTAACTGCAAACTAGACTATGAATAAATCAAATTTAAGAAAAGTTTTTGAAAAAAACACAGCTAATCATGAAAAACTTATACGCTTAGAAAATATTCTTGATAATCAAAAGAGTCCTTTTAAAATAGTCGTTTATGGAAAATACAATCACGGAAAAAGTACCTTTTTAAATGCGTGGTTAAATCAAAGCGAGTTATTTAACACGAGTGATAAGAGAGAAACAGTTATAAATCAAAAGTATTTTGATCAAGAAAACAATATCGCTTGGATTGATACACCTGGATTGGATGCTCATGAACAAGATGATGCTGAAGCACAGGAAGCTGTTAAAGAAGCTGATATTATCTTATTGGTGCATGATATTATTTCAGGGGAGTTAGATGAGAAAGAATTGAAAATGATTGAATCGTTTTCAATGACAAACAAGCAAAAGCTGAAGTTATTATTGACTAAAATTGATCAAAATGAAGATAATCTTCCTTTGATTATCAATAACATTGAAAATCAAATAAATCACTTTCCAGTCAAGTTGTTTCCTATCTCACCGATACGTTATCAAAAATATAGTCAGACCAGTATTGATAAATGGAAACAAGCAAGTCGTTTTGAAGCTCTTCAAATTGAAATTCAAAAATCAATTTCAGACCGTGATGATCTAAGAAAACAAGAAATCATGGGGCTGTGTGATGACTTAACGCTGGCATTAAATAGTAAGAAAAAAGCAGCAAGCGATATTATTTACAGTATGACTCAGCAAATAGAAACTAAGCAGAATAACTGTAAGCGTGACGCACAAAATAAATTTAATTCACTTTAATAAAAGGGTAAAACTATGTATCCAATGATATGGTGGTGGGTTGCAGCCGCAGCAGTTTCAGTAGTGACTGCTGTGTTAGCAAGTGATGATTCTTCATCTTCATCATCGGCAGATGATGAAGAACGAAATCGAAGAAACAGACTAGAAAATGAAAAAACTGAACGAGAAGCGCGAGAAGCTCAAGAGCAAGAGAGATTACGTAGAGAAAGAGTAATAGCCTTACGTATACTTGAAACGGCAAAAAGCTCGGCAATTTCTTTTTTAAACGAACATTATCCAAAACATCAGCAACTCAGTGTATATTTAAAGAATATTAATCAACAAGACACACCTTATTCAGTTAAATCGAAACTTTTAGAAATTGTCGATACGAATTTATGCGATGAGGCTGTGACCATGACGAATTACATGGAAAAGAAAAAACTTGAAATCGCTCAATTAGATGCTGCGTTGGTTGATATAAAAACATTAAAGAGCACAATTCAATGATTAACTGTCAAGAAATAGAAAGCTTTTTTGCCACTGTTTCAGATTTTGAAGCGGTGGTTGTTTCTGGCGAAAATGAGCGAAAAAAGTCGTCAAGTACTCAACAAGCACTGATTAAAAGTTTAGAAAAAAACCTTGAAGCATTATCTAAACAGAAAAAATTAGGTTCACTTTCAGTAGAGATAGAAAAAGTAGTGGATGGTATTCGAAAAACGGTAGGCGAGATTAATCAGTCTACCAGTTATATGGATCAGAGGTTGAGATTACAGGAGTCTTATAAAGATCGTTTAATTATTTTGGTTTTTGGTAAAGTTAATTCAGGTAAAAGTAGCTTTTCAAATTATTTTGTCGATGTATTTTCAAAGTACCCCATCGAAAAGCAATATTTCTTTTTCGAGGATGGTGAGAAAAAGCATACAGATATACCGTTCAAGGTTGGGAGTACAGAAACCACAGCAAGAATCCAAGGCGTAGAGCTAGGTAAGCTTGTCTTGTTGGATACACCAGGCCTGCATTCTATTACGGACAAAAACGGTGAATTAACCAAACAATATACAGAGTGTGCTGATTTAATTTTGTGGCTTACGGGATCTAATTCTCCAGGGCAGATTCAGGAGTTAGATGAGTTAAAAAATGAATTAGAAAAGGGTAAAGTATTATTTCCTGTTATTACCAAGTCAGATAAAACGGATGAAGATATTGAAATACAGGACGGAGTAGAAGTGTTGGTTTCTAAGCTTATTATGAAACCCATTAACGATCAAAAAGCTCAGCAAGACGATGTGTTCCAACGGACAAATAATAAGTTACTTGTGTCAGGAATGGATAATGCGTTAAATAAGTTGCGTAAGCCTGTTTCTATTTCAACACACTATGCTGATCGAAATTATGAGCAAGAAGAGTCTGGAATTTCTGAACTTTTTTCTGGTTTGAATGGTATTTACAATGCAGCGATAGTAAGTAAAAAAGAGAATGTAAGGATACAGATAAAAAATCAATCTCGCAAAGTAAACGAATATCTTACTGATAATATAGAGCCGCCATTTAAGGAATTGGAAGAGACATTAGAAAAGCAAAAAGCAAAAATTATTAAACAATCTGATTATATTACTACAAACGCTATAGAATCAGTGTCGTATCAATTACCTCAGCTTATAGAGAAACATTCACATAACAAAAATATTAAAGCCTTGATTGAGGCCGTTAATCAAATACTGCTGGATGAAGTAAGCACGCAACTAGATTATGAATTTGAAAAACTTTTTAAATCGTTGCTTCAAGCGGCTAAGCCACCGAAAAATATAAGCATTGATCTTCAATCAAGTTTTGAAGATGACACTATAAATTATGAATTTAAATCTGGCTCAAGAAAGAAAGCAATTGCTGCTGGAGTAGGTGGTTTGGGTGCGGCAAGTATTGGACTTATGTTTGCTAATCCGGTCGTCGGACTTATTGGTGGATTTTTAGGTGCTTTGGCAGGAAGTAAAGCAGGTGAGTATCTTATTGAAACTGAAATCATCACTCAAATAATTGGGGTCGATTCTAGCAAGGTTGAAGCTGAACTAATACAAGAATTACATAAAGTGATACCCAGATTGGTGAAAGATTCAATCGAAGCATCATTAAGCCAATTTTCACCATTAGAAAAAGTGATTAAACAATCGCTTGATGAAATTGAACAATTTAATAAGGTAGGAATTCAATGATGACTTCATCGGTTTTTAATCAGTTTTACCAAGTTGTTGAAGATGCCAAACCCTTTACCGATCGATATCTACCAGAAAAAGCTCATGAATTACTTGAATCATCAAGACAAAAAGTGAATGAGCAGACACTAACTATTCAGATGTATGGTGCTTATAATGCTGGAAAAAGTACATTTATCAATGTGTTATTAGGTGAAAATGCGGCTACTATTGGTGATATTTCTACTACTGACAAAATTGATGAGTTTGATTGGAATGGGTATAAGTTACTAGACTCTCCTGGCGTTAATGCACCCATTGAGCATGAAGAGGTTACATTAGGACAACTAGAAAAAACTGATTTAATTGTTTTTGTTATTCGGCAAGATGACCAAGATGTTGCTGATATTTATAACAGAATTTTTGATTGTTTACTCAAGCATAAGCACGTTTTTATCGTTCTCAATTATAACGGACTAAATCCGAACTCAACGGGAGAGGGTAGCGTTAATCTTTTAGTTGAACAAATTAATAAAATTCTACTTAAAGAATCAGAAAAGTATAATCTTAAGGATGATTTTTATCAAAACATCTCTGTTTTGCCACTCAACCTTGATAGTGCACTTAGAGGGCGTTTAGAGAAAAAACAACTTTTGTTAGCCTACTCCGGTTACGATATTTTTATCACTCAATTCTACGAGTGGGTAAAATCGTATGACAATCAGCACCATTTTGTTACTGCGATAAAGGACTACCTGTCCCAGTCCTTGCTTACACCTATTCAGAATGTTATCGCTGAGAAAACTCCCGATTCTTCAATTCAGCAAGCATTGTCACTCGAAATTTCTAAATTAGAAAAACAGCAAAATAATTTACTTAGAAACGCGACTAGTCAATTACGTATGATTGTTTCGGCAAAAAAGAAATGTCTATTTATTGATTTGTCTTCTGTTACAGGTGATGCTCAGGCTCAAGGTATTGTTGAAGACTATAGTTTAAAGATTGAGCAAGAATTTAATGAATGGTTTGTTAGCCAAGGTGAACAAATACAGCAACAACTAACCCCAAGCAATTTAATCTTGAGTAGTAATAATTCGCTATTTTCAGAAGAAAATAATGGAAGTCAATTTTCTGAACATTTGTCAAAAGTAAGTATTGATACACTAAAAAATCAACCATTAGTAGAAAAAGGTATTGTTGAAGGATTAAAGTTATTGCGCCAAAATAAATTTGCTTTTCAGGGAATATGGTTAAAAACATTTGAAAAATGGGCTGGAAAAATAGCACCTGTACTGAGTGTTCTCGCACTATTTTATGAAGTTTACCAAGCGGGTAATTCTGAAGATGAACAAAATAAGAAACAACAAAATGCTTCTATGCAGATTCACGGATTTGTAGAGAATATTTCAAATGAGATTATTCATAGTCTAATTAAGTCAGCGACAGATATTGCTGATATCATATTTAATGACGCAATTAATCAGGCAAAAAATGAACTTGATAGCATTAGTAAAAATATTTCTTTAATAGAACAAGATAATTCAAACATGCAGAGAATCATGAGTTGCTTGGATAAAATTAATATTGATTGATAGTGAATTAGAGTATTGGTGTCAAAATTTGCTTGGTATGGCTCTGATAATGTTGAGCACTTCGGCTTTTAATGATGTCACGAAGTCAGTGTATTTACATACTATGATTTTATCAATCATTGCCTAATCACAGGATTAAAAATTGAATACGTTTGTTTTAATCGTTATATTTGCCACGTCAAATGGTCAAGTGGATGACAAAATCGTACAAGAGTTTTCAACCAAAGCATCGTGCATGACTGCTTTACGAACCGCTATAATGAATAAGCAGAAGTTAAAGAAGCAAGTGTTGAGTTCTGGGTGTTATCCAAAGTAACGAGGGTTCTTATTACCGATTGTCGACTGGGTTCCTAATGGTAACAAGGCAGGATATGTTTAGGGATAAAAATACAAATTAATCGTTAAAAATATCAGAGAGTTGTTTGGCATCGAATACTCGATCAGCCCAACGTTCAATATCTTCAACTGAGGCATTGGAGATTAAACTAACGGTGTCGGCAGGAATAGCACCAAAGCGTTTAGCCAGTAAGCGTTGTAGCATGAGTATTTCACCTTTTTGTACACCTACTTGC
Organism: uncultured Methylococcaceae bacterium; assembly: GCA_903873165.1. Taxonomy (GTDB): domain Bacteria; phylum Pseudomonadota; class Gammaproteobacteria; order Methylococcales; family Methylomonadaceae; genus Methylobacter_C. The sequence goes on from CAIQNQ010000137.1 coordinate 79,184, forward strand.
TCACCCTCAGTTTTTGCTACTGCTTTCAGGCCTTCGGCCCAAATTTCTAATCGATCACCAAACATAACTTTAATCTCCTGTAAATCATCCACTTCGGGTAGTACGATAGCGTAGTTTTTCTTTCTTTTCAACGTTGCCCTGATCCAGATAGCAAATACACGCTTTAAATCAGGTCTATCTTCTAACCAGTCATTTAATAAGCCGATTAACTCTATGAT
>CAIQNQ010000138.1 GCA_903873165.1 uncultured Methylococcaceae bacterium
CGACGCACCTAATACTTCGATAGCAACTGCTTTAGCTGAACCAGTACCGTCAATGTCGTACGATAAAACACCTGTTTTTGTATTATAGATTAATCGATCATTGGCATCATGAGCCACACCTGTAGCACTAGACCAAAATCTTTGATCATTACTGGCAAATGCATTAACACCTAATGCAGCAAATACCGTTTTAGAAAACTGCAATTGATCCGTTCCAGTAGTAAAGTCTGTAATTACATCATAATTAGTTTGATTTGGTGCCTTATCAGAGCGAAAAATATCTTTACCAGTACCACCTGATAAGGTGTCATTACCTAACCCACCAACAATTAAATCATTACCTGCGCCACCAATGATTTTATCATTACCCGCTAAACCGTAGATTGTATCTGCTCCACCTTTAGTGGCAGTCGCATTAAGTGTATCGGCATTTGCCGTACCAGTAATTACATTAGAAACTGAAATTTTAGCTTGTACAGGTGTAGTTGAAACTAAGCCACCATTGTCTTTTGCCTCAACAGTAAACGCATTTAAAGAACCATAAGCATTATTAGCAGGTGTCCAATAGGCAACATGAGTGGCATCAACAATATGATTAGTTGTCGCATTGTATGCTGTAGCATGGGCAGCATCGACACCAATCTTTAATACGCCTGTGCTGACGGCTTTAATATCAAACGCAGTTACAGTTCCATCAGCATCTTTTGCATCACTTTTAGTTTTTAAACTATCAAACGTGACTGCTATTTGTTTATTCTGTAGGCCTGTTGAAACGTCAACAGTAAATTTTGTTAGAGTAGGCGCTTTATTAGCAACTACTGATGCTGGAACATATTTAAGAGTGTTTCCACTTAAAGTAAATGCACCGACTTTAGTGATATCGCTTTGGGCAATAATTGCAACCCCTTGAGTTGTATGACCACGTCTAGTGTATGATCCAAGATGAATACTGTTAAAATAAAAATCATTAGCTGATCCATAAGAAACAAAATTATCTTGACCAGGTGTACCACCTTCAAATGTTGCACGATATGCAAACTTAGTATCTGCCTGCCCAGTATTTGCAGCATCAGTTGATTTAATGAGGGTACTTGTTGCAGTCGTATTACTTCCTCTAGCAATTTCGGCTTCATGTTGATTTATGGCATCAATTTGGCCTTTCCAAGTGATTGTAACTGAACCTGGCGGAGTTGTATTTGCTTCAACTGGAGGAGCCGTTGTTTGTGTTCCACTTGTGAATAAGCCTTGAAATTTAGTACCTGACATATCACCTGCGGCAAAAATACCGTATATGATATTTTGCGTGGTTTCTCCTGCACCTAATTTTGTAAAACTAGACCAATTACTGTCTAAAGATAAATTTTTACCTGCACTTTCATAGGCTATCAATGCTTTAGTTGGGTCATTCGCTAATTGAGCAAAAGTGACACCCAAATCTAAATTGTAAGTTCTACCTAATGTATTATCAGAATTAATATAATTTTTATCAAACGCAACTAAAAAAGCTTCATTTGAGCCATCTGTTTGAGTATTTGTAAAATTTGACATGTAATGATTCTCTATTTAATTTAATAATAGTAATATATTTATTACTTGTTTATAGTTTCAAACTGTTTCTTATCAGCAATATATTTATGTTGATATTTTTCTTTGCGAAGTTTATCTTCATATTCTTGAACGATACCTTCCATTTCTACACTTTTAAATTTAAAAATTGGCTCATCTTTTAAAACTGCATCTAAAACATTTTTATCCTCATAAGAAGATAAAATTTCCTTACCCGCTTCAAATAATTTTATATTTTTATTTTCACAAGACTGCAGATTTGCTTCGGTTTGCTTTAAAGTATTTTCAACATTACCATGCAAAATAGTTAATTCATTTTTTGATTTATTTAAGGCATTATACTTTTCAATGACTTCTAGTAATTTATTACGCGTTTGCTCTAATTTTTCGTTTACCGCAGCATTTGTTGACTTTTGACTTTCGATTTCTGAGTTTAAACGTACAGTTTCTGAATCAACTTTCTCTTTGTCCTTTTTAACTTGATCTAATTCTACAGACACCTTATCTTTTTCAGCTTTTAATGTATCACGCGCCGTAGTTGCTTCTTTGACCATCGCTTGTAATTTAGCCATCGCCGCTTTTGCATTGGCATCCGCTGCTTTTGTTGGTGCAGCTATTGCGGCTATATTTATATTAAAAACTGTAAAAAGAGCTAATAAGATTACTTTAAATTGCTTATACATTTTGTAATCTCATTAGAAATGGGTATTAAGATCAAGTTGCATCATATCAACACCAAATTGGGGTCCTGTAATTACATTTCCACTAAACCATTTACCCGTTAGCCATACGTTTTTCATTAAACCGTAATTACCACCCACAACCCAACCTTTTACGTTAGTACCACCTAAGTTACTGGCTCCAGCTTGATGAAAGTCAGAATCTGTATAAGCGTCTAATACTGCATCACTGCCAACGTGTTTATATAAACCGAATACACTCCAATGCCCTGCAATATCCACTTTTGGCCAACCGATATCTGCTCTAACCTGCCATGCATTAGTATCCACATCATTAATTGAAGAATTATTATTTAGTAACCCTGCTACATAATAAGATGCAAATCTTTTTTGTATATCATTGGCATTAAACCCAATGTTCTTTGCGTAATCAGCACTTAATTTAACATGATGTGGAGAGAATAAAGCAATATCATATAAGGCATTAAAATTTAAAATTTTATAATCTGAAGCCAAGCCAAATTGTTGATTCAATGAATTCGCTGTACCACACACAGGTGTTAATGTATTTCCGAACTGCATAAATTGTGGTATTGACTGAGTACTCAAAGCATTGGCACCACAAATTGAAGAGTTAAATGGTAAATTTGGATCAGCCACCGCTCTAATATTTTGATAGTCGTAATACGCACTTGCGAATTTTAAAGAGTCCTGATTATCGAAACCCCAATCCACACCTGTTTGACCACCCAATAACCATTTATCACGCGCACTCATACCACTAGATGCTTGTAAGGGAAATATTCCGAAGGTAGCATAAGCAGTAGCACCTTTACCCCCCATGGCATCAGAAAGACCGCCTTCATTAAAATTATGACGAACTGTACCTGCCAACCCCTCAAATGATAAATCTTCATCCCATACGACTTCACTACCGCCCGTAAAAAACGGATTAGGAGTGCGTCCACCCATCACTGTTAACCAATTAAATTTATTATCATTAACGGCATTATATTTTAAGAATGCTCTGTCTATATTAAATTGATAACGATTACCATAGTTTCCTAAGGATTGATTGGTAGATATTGGGTTAGTAATATTTCCAGTGGCAAGTCGCACACTTGCATCCAAACCATTAGCAACATTAGCGTCAATACCTAAACGAAATCTCTCACGGGCTTGACTACGATCATCCTTAGTATTCACATGTTGATTTTCGCCAGCATTTATAACGCCACCACTTGAATTAATTGTCTGCCAATCGCTATAATTCATAGACGATGTATTATCAGATGCCATAAAAGTGGACTGTTCTCTGATTCTCATATCACCAGATAACTTAAAGCGATTTACCCAATCAGGTAAAGCTTCAGGCAACCCCCATTTCTCATTCTTGGCTTTTTGCATCACGTCACCAACCACTTCTTCTTTAAGTTCGGTACGCACTTGTTGACGAATTTCATCTTTTACAAAGTCAGGTACATACTGAACTCTCACTTCATCTGCAGGGACTACTTCTTTTTCTTTAGGAGTACTTGCCTTGGCTTCAGCCACTTGTTGATTGGCGTCTAACTCTGCTTGTTTTAGCATTTCTGTCGCCATTTTATCAGTTAAAATTCCTTGTTTAACTAATTGCTTGATCAAGCTAGTGGTCGTATTGCGTAATTTAAGCAATTCTTCCTTTTCACCCGCTTGTGATAATCCAGCTACGCATAATAATGCCAAAGCTATGAGCGGTTTTTTGTGATACATAGTATTTCCTAACATGTGTATATTTAAATTCTGGATGAAATTTTTAATTTAATGGGCTGCGCCATGCCTGGTGGTGGAGCATCCTTAGCTTTTTTAAATTTTGCAACTAGCTTATTTATTAGTTTATCAATTTCTGTATCATTACTACCACGAGACAATTCAAATTTAGCTACCGTGCCATCTGGATGTAACCAAATTTTAATCACCGCAGAATAACTTTTACTGCGTAACTCATCATGGTCAGATAATATTTCTAATAATTCTTGTTTGATGACTCCTGCATAGATCATATTAGGATCTCCGCCACCGCCACCTAACAATCCACGCCCACCTTTTTTAGCTGCCAAACCAAATGCATCCGTACCTGCTGTACCTTCAGCATCTAATCCAGTATCACCAGCGGGTTGTTGATCCGGCACATCAGGCAATGGTTCTGGCTCTGGTTCAGCCTCATTAATTTTTTCCATTTCCGGCTCTGGTGGCGGTGGCTCAACCTTGGGCGGTGGAGGTGGCGGTGGCGGTTTTACCAAATCAACTGGTTGTATTTTTCTCTCATGTTTAACAGGTTTTTCACTTGCAAAATTCATTATCACATGAACCACATAAGCAATACCTGCTAATAGAATAATTCCACCCGCAATTTTAAGCGCATAAACCCTGAAATGTTTCTTTTGAGTCATCTACAGACTAACCTACTTAACCAGATTTTGAGTCACTAGACCCACTTGCGTTATTTCTAAGCGTCCTAACATAGCCAAAATATCAATCACACTCTGATATTGCACAGTTGCATCACCTTTAACTACCACCGGCAAAGCAGGATTAATGGCTTTATATTGTTGTAAACTAGTTTCTAGTTGTTCCATAGTGACAGGATATGTATCTAAAAAAATAGTACCGTCCGCAGTCACAGTGACTGCTTTAGTTAAGGGTTTTGACAAACTAGGCGAGTTACTCGCCTTAGGCAAGTTAATCGATACACCTTGTACTGCTGCTGTTGTCATTAAAATGAATACAATCAACAATACATAAGCCAAATCAAGCATTGGCGTAACGTTAATCTCATCATACGCCGCATTTTCTTCTTGTAACTTCATCTAAATCTCTGCTCTTTTGTAAGTTATTTAATTAGGTATGTTGCTCAGATAATTTAGCTACAAACTCATCAACAAATACATGCATATCGGCAGTGATTTCTTTAATTTGACCACCTAAATAGTTATAACCAAATAAACACGGAATCGCGACAATCAAACCAGCTACTGTGGCTGTTAATGCGCCAGCAATACCTGGAGCAATTGCATTGACGTTAACTTCTCCACTTACCGCAATCGCAGCGAAAGTAATCATTACCCCAATTACCGTACCTAATAGCCCTAAGAACGGCCCACCAGAAATTGCGATGGTTAATAACACCATTTGGGCATTTAGTTTTTGTAATTCTCTAGTTAATTTAGCGTCCATAGCGGCTTTAACTGCATTCATAGCTTGAGCAGTTAGAACTTGATTACTACCCTCTGCGCCTTGTGTTTTATACAAACGCTTATTCATCTCTTCTACGCCTACATGATATAAACGATAGATTGTTGAGCCAGTAAACTCACCATGATGTTCAGTAAAAGACAATAATAAAGGCGACTCTTCAAAATCCGCATCATCAGGATCATCAGCAGAATTTAATTTTCCCAGATCAGCTTCCGTTAATAAGCTATAAGCTTTTTCAAATTTTTTGTTTTCTTTCATCACACGGCTTAATACGATGGCTTTAATGATCATTACCAACCAACTAATAACAAACATGACACCTAATATACCAATAATAACCCACCCATCAACCGTTACGTTTTTGATTGAACCCATGATTAATGATTCACCACCCTCTTCTGTATCAGGGGTTTGGTCTTCACCATAAGTTAATAATGCAACAGTTGAACCTTGCATTTCTGC
>CAIQNQ010000139.1 GCA_903873165.1 uncultured Methylococcaceae bacterium
CTTGCGAGTGTCATAGAAACCTGTCGAATACGTCAACAGTGTCCTTGGCGTTATTTAGAATCTGTGATTAATAATCGCCGAGCTGGTTTTCTTGCACCCTCTTTGCCAGCCGTTATAAGCTAGGGGGTGTGAATGGTTACCTACTGGTTGCTTTGGAAGATGAGTCGGAATCAGTTCGATTAAGTGCTTTATCAACGCTTCAACTTTATATATTACAAGAAGACACGTATTCAGAAAAAGCCAGTGACCTTAAGTTTCAATTAGAAACCAAAGCGTTAAGTAATCATGTCTCCAATGCTATTAAAAAAGCTATCACGGAAATTCTTGAAGCAGGATGGATTGTAATTCAAAGCTTATTCCTCTGGCCCGTAACATTTAGAGTAATCGATACATACATTGCAGGACGGGGCACGGCAGACATAAAACCCTTCTTCCTCACAGAGTTGTTTATATAGAAATTTTTTCCACTTCATGTCCATCGTGAAATAAACCCTTATTAACCCCTATGAACAATAATAAACTTAGTCACTTGTTTTCGGTAGCACCGATGTTAGATTTGACAGATCGGCACTGCCGTTACTTTCATCGTACATTATCACAACATGCCTTGTTGTACACAGAGATGGTGACGACTGGGGCTTTAATTCATGGCGAAAAGCACCGATTTTTGCAATTTAATGCCGCAGAAAATCCAGTCGCGTTTCAATTGGGTGGGAGTAATCCTAAAGATTTAGCTTTATGCGCAAAGATGGTTGAAGAGTATGGCTATGATGAAATTAACTTAAATGTCGGTTGCCCCAGTGATCGCGTGCAAAACGGCAGTTTTGGGGCGTGTTTAATGGCTGAACCGGAATTAGTGGCAGAATGTATAGCAGCAATGGCGCAAGTGGTCTCTATTCCCGTGACCGTTAAATCTAGAATTGGTATTGATGATAAAGACTCGTATGAAGAGTTGGTGCACTTTATTGGTACTATTGCGGGCACAGGTTGCAAGACCTTTATTGTACATGCCAGAAAAGCCTGGTTAAAAGGTTTATCTCCTAAGCAAAATCGTGAAGTCCCTCCTTTAGATTATGAGCGGGTTTATCAGTTAAAACGTGATTTTCCTCATTTAGAAATTATTATTAATGGCGGGATCACTACGCTGGAGCAAGCTCAATCGATGTTAACGCAGGTGGACGGAGTTATGGTAGGGCGCGAAGCGTATCAAAATCCATATATTTTGGCTAGAGTGGACAATCTAATTTATAGTGATATAAAAGAGGTATTGTTTCGACAAGATATCGTGCGCTTATTAATCCCTTATATCCAAGACCATCTTAGTTTAGGTTTGCGTTTAAATAATGTGTCTCGGCACATTTTGGGTTTGTTTCATGGTGAACCAGGTGCTAGAGGGTGGCGCAGACATCTCAGTGAGAATGCTTGTAAACCAGGTGCTGATGAGTCCGTAATCTTAAGAGCATTGGAATATACCTTGTAGTTGTCAGGGTTTAGTATGTGTGGCTCTACACTTATCGGTAGTGCTATACTTTTAACTATTTTTATTTAGAGAGACAGAACACCATGGAAGAGCATTTCGCTGGCATTATTGAAGCAATTGGCGAAGATTTAACCCGAGAAGGTTTAATCGATACACCTAAAAGAGCCGCAAAAGCCTTTAAGTTTTTAAATAACGGTTATGAGAAAACCTTAGAAGAGGTTTTAAATGGCGCAATTTTTTCAGCAGATACTGAGGATATGGTGATTGTAAAGGATATTGAACTCTATTCTCTATGTGAACATCATTTATTACCGTTTATTGGTAAATGTCACGTGGGTTATTTGCCCCAAGGTAAAGTACTAGGCTTATCTAAAGTGGCTCGTGTGATAGATATGTATTCTAGGCGCTTACAAATTCAAGAAGTATTAACCAAGCAAATTGCGGATGCGATTGAGTTATCTACGGGGGCACGCGGTGTTGCTGTGGTGATTGAAGCTAAACATTTATGCATGATGATGCGTGGAGTAGAAAAGCAAAACTCTGTAATGACCACTTCGGTTATGACGGGGGTTTTTCGTAAAGAAATTAGCACGCGTTCAGAATTTTTAAATCTTATTAATCGATAGTGTTGTTATGACAAAAAAAACGGCAGTTATATTAGCAAACTTAGGTTCACCCACGGCACCTACTACAAAAGCGGTTAGAAAGTTTTTAGCAGACTTTTTGGGGGATCCTCGGGTAGTTAATATCCCCAGACCCATCTGGTGGATTATTCTTAATTGCTTTGTATTGCCGTTTAGACCCAGTAAATCTGCCAAAGCTTATAAAAAAATCTGGCATGAAAAAGGTTCGCCTTTAGCCTATTTAACCCGTGAAATGACTGAGAAATTAGCGGTGCAATTAGCAGAAAAAGGCGTGATAAC
>CAIQNQ010000140.1 GCA_903873165.1 uncultured Methylococcaceae bacterium
CTAGGAGCCTGTCCGAGAATAGAACATTTTCCTAAGCCGAATCATAGTGCCAGAGAAGTTTAAATTTTTCTGGTGTTATTTTTTTGGAATTATCTAAAACAGCTAATCTTTCATGTTAACTATCTTCCATTAGAAGGCTTTTTGCCTCATTATTAGCTATGTTGCGGTGTTTGTTGCGTAATTTTCAAATTCCGGATGGATTAATCCCGTTAGAATCGCTTTAACAATTTTTTTGAAATTGTGTGCTGTACAGACCATTGAAAATTCACCCGCTACCTTTGCCTTGCCTCTCACGCTGAAACAACGAAACCCATTATTTTTGATTTGACCAAATACGGGTTCCACGATCACTTTGCGTTGCTTATAAACAGCTTGAGCCAAAGGTGTCTCCATTTTACGCCTCATGTCTTGACGTAGCGGTTCCTTGTTATCGGCATTGATCGTCCGCGCATGACCTTTTTTGGATTCGCAGCAACGACTTTTGAGTGGACAAACGTCACAGACTTCAGCCCGTCCTTGGTAAACTCGGCTGCCGTCTTTGGATTCGCTGATCATCGCCAAGGTCTGTCCATTAGGACAGATAAAAATGTTATCTGCTTCCTGGTATTCGAAGTCGGCCTTGACTAATTTACGATTCGAGGTATCCAACGCTGTTTTGTGGGACTTTTCGCCTTTATCGGTGGCGATATAGGCATCAATATCCCTTTGCTCGAATGCCTGCAGATTACTACCCGACCAATAGCCATTATCAACACTGGTCTTGTCTGGAATTCGCCCTACGGTGTCCTTCAGTGCTTGCAGGGCGGGTTCAACTTCTTGTTTATCGTTAGCGTGTTGGCTGACATGCTGACCAACAATGATTTGTAAATCCGCATCGACGCTAATCTGAGCGTTATAGGCGTAATCGAAACGGCCTTTTTTGCCCATGATACGGGCTTCAGTATCCGCAAAGCTGATTTGTTTTTTATCCTCAATGGCTTTGCCTGGGTTAAGCAGTGCTTCGCGCTCCTCAAGTGCTTGTTTGGCTGCTTGAATTTTAGCCAGTCTATCTTGTTTGAACGTCAAATCTTCAGGGACTTCATAACCGGTTTTTTCTTTATAGACTTTATCTTCTTCTTGGTCGCAACGTTTAGCTTTTTTAATCAAATCATCAATTTCAGCACACAAGGCTTGTTCCCTTTCTTTTAAGCGACCATAGCTCATTGCTTTGTGTTTAGAGGTGTTAGCCTTGAGCTTGGTGCCGTCCATGCTGATATGCCCCAATGAAGCCAGCTTCAACTCCAGTGCCAATTTGACGGTTTGTTTAAAACAATCCTGAAAAAATTCACCATGGTCTTTTCTAAAATCACTGAGTACTCGAAAATTAGGGCAGTTCATTTGCGCAATATACATAAAGGTTAAATCTTCATTGCAGCGTTTTTGTATTTTCCGAGAGCTGAAAACACCTTGGCTGTAGGCAAAAATTAGAATTGAAACAATGAGCTTGGGATGATAGGCGTTCTGACCTTTAACGCTATAAAGACATTCAAGGCGGCTCGTATCAAGTTGTTTAAATAGATCGGCATAGAGAAAGCATTCATGATCTTTTGGGAGCAGATCAAAAATATTTGGGGGAAATAGCAGGCGTTGATTAAATTCAACCGGACTTGATTTGAAAGGAATTGACATGGCTTATTTAAGTGGCTTTATTTGCACACATTATACCATAACATATTGTTTATATAGTATATATTTGGCTTTTGTAGGCTGATTTACAGTTCTGCTATAAATAAATGGACGGAAAAATCGGACTGCTAAATTTTTGTTGGTATTCTCGGACAGCCTCCTAG
>CAIQNQ010000141.1 GCA_903873165.1 uncultured Methylococcaceae bacterium
TGAAACTCAACCTGATGAAGTTTACAACTTAGGTGCAATGAGTCATGTGGCAGTGTCTTTTGAATCCCCTGAATACACCGCTGATGTCGATGCAATGGGGACTTTACGTTTACTAGAAGCTATCCGCTTCTTAAAGCTAGAAAATAAAACTCGTTTTTATCAAGCTTCAACTTCAGAACTGTATGGTTTGGTACAAGAAATACCTCAAAAAGAAACCACTCCATTTTATCCAAGATCGCCTTATGCAGTCGCGAAACTATATGCTTACTGGATTACCGTAAATTATCGTGAAGCCTATGGTATTTACGCTTGTAACGGTATCTTGTTTAATCATGAATCACCTCGCCGTGGTGAAACCTTCGTAACACGTAAAATTACGCGTGGTTTAAGTAATATTGCCTTGGGCTTAGAAGAGTGCCTATACATGGGTAACATGGATTCCTTAAGAGACTGGGGTCATGCAAAAGACTTTGTACGTATGCAATGGATGATGTTACAACAAGAACAACCTGATGACTTTGTAATCGCAACTGGCGTGCAATATTCTGTCAGACAATTTATAGAAATGGCTGCTCAAGAATTAGGTGTTAGCATCCGCTGGGAAGGCACAGGTGTTGACGAAAAAGGGTATGTTTCTGCTATTGTCGGTGATAAAGCACCGGGCTTAACTTTAGATCAAAATATTGTGGCTATCGACCCACGTTACTTCAGACCTGCTGAAGTAGAAACCTTATTAGGTGACCCAAGTAAAGCGAAAGAAAAATTGGGTTGGGTTCCGCAAATCACCTTGCAAGAAATGATCAATGAAATGGTGGCTTATGATCACGATGAAGCCAAAAAAGTTGCTATTTTAAAAGGTGAAGGGTACAGCATTTCGGTCAGCAGAGAATAAAATATGTTTGATAAACAAGCAAAAATTTATGTTGCTGGTCATCGTGGCATGGTGGGTTCAGCCATTGTTAAGCAGCTAAAAGACGCAGGCCAAGAAAATATTATTGTCCGGACTCATGCTGAATTAGATTTAACAGATCAAGTCGCCGTTAAAGACTTTATGCAGCAAGAAAAACCTGATTTTGTGGTTCTTGCTGCTGCAAAAGTCGGAGGTATTCATGCAAATAATGTTTATCCTGCTGAGTTTATTTACCAAAACTTAATGATGGAAGCCAATATTATTCATCAAGCATGGTCTACAGGGTGCCAAAACTTACTATTTTTAGGGAGTTCTTGCATTTATCCTAAATTTGCTACTCAACCCATGACTGAAGATGCTCTGTTAACAGGTATTTTAGAAGCCACAAACGAACCTTACGCGGTTGCTAAGATTGCTGGTATTAAGTTATGTGAATCCTACAATCGTCAATACGGCACAGATTATCGTTCCGTAATGCCTACCAATCTTTATGGGCATAATGACAATTTTCATTTAGAAAACAGTCATGTTATTCCGGCCATGATTAGAAAATTTCATGATGCTAAAATAAATCAATCCGCTACCGTAACACTTTGGGGTACAGGCAAAGCCATGCGTGAGTTTTTACATGTGGACGATATGGCGGCAGCCAGTATTCATGTGCTAGGATTGAGTAAAGATCACTACCAAAGTAACACAGAACCTATGTTATCGCATTTAAATGTGGGTACAGGTATCGACGTCACCATCAAAGAATTGGCTGAAACTATTCAAGAAGTTGTTGGTTTTAAAGGTGAAATTGTTTGGGATAGCACAAAACCAGACGGAACACCCAGAAAACTAATGGATGTGAGTAAAGTCAAAGCCTTGGGTTGGCAGCCCCTAGTCAGCTTAAAAGATGGACTTACGGATACTTACCAATGGTTTATTGACCATCAAGATCAGTTTAAATCCCATTAACTCCTGATAAACCTCATTAAATAAAACTTAAACCTAGATTTAACACATATGAATATTATATGTTATATCTAATAACAATGACTTGAACAACCCAATAAGTAAACTATGAAAATAAGTATAATCGGTAGCGGTTACGTAGGCTTAGTCAGTGGCGCTTGTTTTGCGCAAATGGGCAACAACGTCACCTGTGTAGACATAGACGAAACAAAAATAGCTAAGTTAAAGCAAGGCATTGTGCCTATATTTGAACCTGGCTTAGAAGAAATGATTCAGGAGAATATCAAACAACAAACATTACATTTCACCACTGACAGCGATACAGCTATTGCCAATTCCGCCATTACCTTTATTGCTGTAGGTACCCCCATGGGTGAAGATGGCAGTGCCGACTTACAATATGTTTTAGCCGTTGCCAAAAACATTGGTAAAGCAATGCAAAAACATATTGTAGTCGTTGATAAATCAACCGTACCGGTTGGCACAGCCGATAAAGTGAGGGCAACTATTCAGGCTGAATTAAACGCTCGAAACAGTAATCTCACGTTCGATGTAGTTTCAAATCCAGAGTTTTTAAAGGAAGGCGCAGCGATTCAAGACTTTATGAGTCCAAACCGAGTTGTTATAGGTGCTGATAATGAAGCAGCCATGGATTTAATGAATGAACTTTATACTCCGTTCATGACTAAAAATGATCGCTTAATCGGTATGGACATCAAA
>CAIQNQ010000142.1 GCA_903873165.1 uncultured Methylococcaceae bacterium
GCACTAATTAGAGGAATGATTAGGCTTATTGCTAGGTTGGGGTGATATTCTATAGACATTACCTGAGTATACAAGGCATAAATAATCGCCTCAGTTATTATCACAGCTAAAAGCCCCGAAATTAAGCCTAAGGCACCAAACTCTATACACTGAGTTTTTCTTAAAAACGCTCGGTTGGCTCCGAAGGTGCGCATTAATGTACCTTCATAAATGCGATTATCTAAGGTCGCATAAACAGCGGCAAATAATACCGTAAATCCAGCCATTAAAGCAAAATAGAGTAAATAATTGATGGCTTGGGTGAGTTGTTTTAGCAGGGTTTTAAATTGTTTTAGAATCAAATCAACTTCTAAAATAGTGGTGCTAGGATACTTTTTAACCAACGCATTTAACAGGTCTTTTTGGGTTTCTGGTAGATAAAAACTGGTTATAAAAGTACTTGGGAATGCATCTAAACTGCCCGGTGAGAATACCATATAAAAATTGGGCTTCATGGTGTCCCATTTTAGTTCACGAAGACTGCTTACGGTCGCGTAGATTAGTTGATTATCAATTGAGAAACTGAGTAGATCACCTAGTTTTATTTTTAAATTATCGGCTAATTTCTTCTCTACAGATACGCTCAGTGTCTGCGACGATGTCCACCACTCGCCGGCTACCAATTTATTGTCTTCGGGTAAATCTTGAGTCCACGTTAAACTGAGTTCTCTATGGGTGGCATTTTCTCCTTGAGAATCTTTACTGACAAATTGTTGCACGGGGGTGTGATTAATCTCAGTTAATCGTCCTCTCACCACGGGATAAAATTGGCTACCTGATATCGCATGTTGTTGTAAGTCTGCTTTAAACGCCAACTGCTGTTCGGGAAAGATATTCAGGGCAAAGTGATTGGGTGCATTATCGGGTAATTGTTGTTGCCAATTATTGATTAAATCGGTGCGCACGGTAAAACTCAGTAACATGGCGGCTAGGGTCAAGCTAAAAGCTAAGATTTGACTGATAGTGGCTTGGCGGTTTCTGATTAAACCTTGTAAGCCAAATCGCCAAATTAAAGTCATTTTAGGTAGTAAAATGGCTATTAATTTTAGTAAACCATAAATCATGCAGCCCAGTGCTATCAAGGTGATTAAGCCTGTGCCTAATACGGTAACTGTCATTTTTACATCGGTGGTGTAGCGCCAAATTAACAGGCCAATAATACTGATGGATAGGCCGTAAACCACCCATGCACTGATAGGGAGTGGTTCTAAATCTTGTCTTAATACCCGTAACGGTGAGACATTTTTAAGCCGTAAAATGGGCGGAAGTGCAAAGGCCAATAAGACGACTATACCAATAATAAAGCCAAATCCTAAGGCGTATAAACTAGGATTAGCAATTTGTGTCGGCAACAGGTCTTTTAATAATTCAAATAAAGCCAATTGCGCAAACCAACCTAATAAACAGCCGATTGCGCTAGTCAACAAGCCTAAAATGAAAAACTGACTACAATATAACCACAGAATTTCGCGTTGTTGACAACCTAGGCAACGTAATAAGGCAGTGGCATTAAAATGTCGCTGGGTATAGCGCCCAGTAGCCATCGCAATGGCGACACCGGAAATTAAAATAACCAGAATACTAGACAGTCCTAAATATCGTTCTGCACGAGTTAAGGCCGTGCCTAATTCAGGGCGATCTTCATGAATGTCCATGATCTTTTGCGAGGGTGTCAATTGCGGTTTAAGCCATTGTTTAAATTCAATGATGGCGTCTTGATCACCACTAAACTGAAAGAAATAATGCACATGACTACCCGGCTGAATAATGCCCGTTGCTGTTAAATCGGCATCATTAATGATGACTCTGGGAGAGAAACTATACAGATCGCCTTTTTTATCGGGCTCATAGGTAATAATTTTGTCGATAGTCAGGGGCTTTTCCCCAACGGTTAAGGTATCGCCTATGTTGAGCTTAAGCGCGGATAGAATACGTTTTTCTACCCAGACCGTCCCCGCTTCTGGCCCTTTATGAGTAATGGTTTCTGTGCTGTAATCTGCTCC
>CAIQNQ010000143.1 GCA_903873165.1 uncultured Methylococcaceae bacterium
AACAAACATGCGTTCGGCAAACTCCGCTTGCGGTGCGCCTTGCACTTCAATATGCACATAAATCCATTTATTTTCACCCGTGAGTAACTTAATCTGCACCAGTTTGTCGACAAAGCGTTTACCTAATTCGGCATCCCGCACGACGGCGCGTAATTCTTGATCTAAAAAGATCGGTTCTTCTGTCCAATCAATTTGGGAGTAGGCGTCAGGAAAATAAAATGCCATAAACTCCGGAAAGTAGTTATCAACGGCTTCTTTCCAAGGTGAGTCGTATTCATCGTGTTCGGGTAGATCGGAATCAGCAGTAGGTGGATTCATAATATCTTAAAATAAGCGAGATTCTGCATAAAAGTGGGATTAATGATAAAAATGATTGTTACACTAACACCTTAACATTAATATGCTAGTGCTTAAAAACTTTGGTATTAATCATCTCATAAGTTTTTGCACTATGCACTCGGAGTGGCTTTAGCCACGAATTCGCGGCTAAAGCCACTCCTACAATTCGACAAATACATTAACTGTGAACAATGAAATTTGGAACCATGCCATTCAATCTTGTTTCATGCAATAACTTATGCAATTATTAATACAAACCTTTCGACTGGATTTGAATAATTGTATGTACCCATTTTATGGGAGTTGTGTGCTAGATTGGTAAACTTAATTTTTGCTCAGACAGCAAATCTTTAACACAACATTGCGGCGTAAATTCTAATACCGCATGCTTTAATACTTCCCTGATTTGCACAAAATCATCCTTATTATTAGCAATTTCTAAAGCGGTTAATAATTGTTCTAACTCTTCCCAAGTCAGACTATGCTCACTAGCCCGCATAATTCTTGGATGAATGGTTTCTGTTACATTGTCACCAATCAATAATTCTTCATAGAGTTTTTCACCGGGTCTTAAGCCGGTAAACTTAATTTCAATCTCCCCATCAGGGGCTTGCTCGTTTTTGATTTCTAAGCCACTCAGATGAATCATGCGTTTTGCTAAATCAAGAATGCGAATAGGCTCACCCATATCTAAAACAAACACATCACCGCCTTGACTTAATGCTCCCGCTTGAATCACTAATTGCGCGGCTTCGGGAATCGTCATGAAATAGCGGATAATTGCTGGATCAGTGACAGTGACAGGGCCACCTCGGGCAATTTGTTCTCTAAATAAAGGCACGACCGATCCAGACGAACCTAATACATTACCGAACCGTACCATCGTAAAACAAGTATTGGGTTGCCCTGCGTTCTTTAAACTGAGTGCTTGTAAGATCAATTCTGCAAAACGTTTTGTCGCACCCATGGTGTTAGTTGGCCTGACCGCTTTGTCCGTTGATATCAGTACAAATAATTCTACTTCTGCCTTTATTGCAGCTTGAGCAGCATACAAAGTACCAAAGATATTATTGTATATGGCTTCCCCAGGATTTTGTTCCACTAAAGGGACATGTTTATAGGCTGCGGCATGATAAATGGTCTGAACTTTAAATGCCTTGCAGGTTTTTTCGATGCGCTTAGCATTAGTGATTGATCCTAAAATAGGAATAATTTCAGGTTTATAAGCACTCGGTTTTTTAGCCAGCCATTGCTTTAATTCTTTTTCTATCTCATATAAGCCAAATTCATTAATTTCATAAAGAATAAGACTACGCGGTTTCAACTTAATAATTTGCCGACATAACTCTGAGCCTATCGAACCACCAGCCCCCGTAATCATCACTACTTTTTGATTAATATTGGCTTCTAGTAATGCTTTATTAGGCGCAACGGGATCTCGACCTAATAAATCGGCAATATCGACTTCTTGTAAAGCATCAACACTAACTCTACCTTCAGCGATATCTGATAAACCTGGCATGGACATCACATGCACTTTGTAAGTTTCAAGTATCCTGATAAGCTCACTGATGCGTGAACGCTTTGCCGAGGGCATTGCTAATAGAATATTTGCGACACTATGCCGCTCAATCAAACCACTTAAAGCACTTAAGGGATAGATGGTTAGATTATTTATTCGTCTATTGTGCAAGGTTTTATTATCATCGATAAAAGCGACGGCTTTAAAATCATGACCTTGTTCCAGAGCCGTGGCTAATTGTGACCCTGCACTGCCGGCTCCATAAATAATTACATTTTTTTTGACAAATAGGGAGATATTATTTTCACTAATAACACGCAAATAAGTGCCTCTTAACCACCCACGCGCAATCAAACGACTGCCACCCACTAACAACATGATAAATATCCAGTTGAGCGGTGATACCGTACGTGGAATCACCTTAATGGCTGATTCATAGATGACAAAAGCAAACAACAGGGCATAAAGTGCAGACGCTTGCACGATAGTACATAAAGCTTTTACTTCTATATAACGAATGATGGCTCGATATAAACCTAATCTAATAAAGATAGGAATAGCAATAAACGGTGCCGCAGCAAATAGATACCATTCATCACCTTTAGGGACATAAAACACGCCCCAGCGTAACGAAAAACTACACCACAGGGCGAATAGCACAAAAAATATATCGATGCTAATTAAAATAACAGCCTTATATTTTCGTTGTAGATTAATAAACCAAGTCGCTAACTTCTTTTGAATCATTTTTATTCTCTTAGCCCAGCTTTAAAATAAATGGCTAATAGCAATAATGGCACATAAGCTAAGGTCAGCCCTATAAAAACGTTCAATTTAGCTAATCCCACCCCTATTGCCAATGGCGTTAACCAGATGATATTAATTATTCCAACGCTGATAGACACTATTTTATGGGACTGATAATAGCGTGCAGCATACTGATAAGCATGGCTACGATGGGCTTCGTAGACTTTATCACCTTGTAAAAAACGCCTGACTAAGGTGAACGTTGCATCAACAATAAAAACCCCTAATAGAATTAACCAGCTCGCAAAAAACAAAGGCTTAACCCAAGCGGCTTGAATAGACATTAGACCCAATATTAAACCTAAAAAGCCACTACAAGCATCGCCCATAAATATCTTTGCGGGCGGAAAGTTCCAAAATAAAAAGCCCGCAACTGCCAAGGCTAAAAACAGGGGTAGCCACCATTGACCGGCATTTTCAGCACTTAAAAAATACAATACTGCTCCGCCAATACAGACAGTGATGGCTTCTATACTGGCTAGTCCGTCAATACCATCCATAAAATTATAGAGGTTAAGCAACCACACTAAATAGATTAGCGCGAGTATTTGACCCAATAGATTAAAATTAAACAGGGTTTCCCCATAGCCTATGGGCAAGCTAATCACTAAAGGCGGCAAACCACCTAGGCAGTATAAGCCCCATAATGCCGCCACAAAATGCACCAATAAGCGCCAGCGGGCTGGCACATGGCCGAGATCATCTAAAAAACCAATGATCGCCGCTATCAAACCAGCTCCCAACATGCCCCACATCACGCCTAGTGAAATGACGCCTAAATTAAATAAAACTGGTAAGCCTACTAAAAACACCAACACAATTGCCACACCACCGCCCCGTGGAGTAGGAATGCTATGTGAGCTACGCGCATTCGGTATATCTATTAATTGCCTGGCTACGGCATAGCGACGCAATACGCCTGTTAATGCGCCACTGGCCATTAAGGCGAATAAGCAAGTAAAAGTAGTTGTAATCGTTGTCATGTTTTAATCAAACAGCTAATGCAAATAAGACGCCAGTCAAACTACCCATGTTTATAATAAATCGCAGTCTTAAGCAGCGCTTCGTCTGGCTTGATCAAAGGTGTCCAATTCAATAGTGTTTGCGTTTTAGAAATATCCACCTGCAAAGATTCACATAACCGTTGTGCAAACGCTTTTTTACCTACGACACTAGCGACCCCTTGTAATAAAGCAGTGGGCACAGGTATTAGGATTATTTTTTTATTTAGGGCTTTCGCCACCCGCTTTAATAATTCCGGCATTGAAACATCCTCACCATCAGACACTAAAAAAGTTTCATTTGCAGCGGCTGGATGATTAATACAGCATATTATAAAATCAATCAGATTATCTAACGCAATTAAACTGCGTTTATTATGAATAGCGCCTAAAGGTAACGGTAAGCCTTTATTAACAATACTCAGCATAGACTTAAAGTTGGCTTTAACACCCGGCCCGTAAATTAGCGGTGGCCGAATAATAACGACGTCTAAAGCACTGTCTTTCGCTAATTGCTGCAAGGTGATTTCTGCTTCCAGTTTTGAGACGCCATAAGGATCGGCTGGGACTGGCTTATCTTCGGGAGTATAAGGATGACCTAGCCGTGTACCTTCACCATTGACTTTAATAGAGCTGATAAAAATTAAACGTTTGACTCCCGCCTTAACAGCCGCTTGAGCTAAATGCACCGAGCCTTCCACATTCACTTTTCGATAGGCAGCTAACGCATCTATTGCGGTTTCGTTCATCACATGCACTCGCGCTGCTAAATGCACGACAATATCAACCCCTGATAAGGCGTCCGCCCAATCGGTATCGCTATTAATTTCGCCAATACTGACCGCGTTGGATGCTGATTGACTATCCACTTTTCGGACAGCCGCTCTAACGTTAAACCCTTGGGCTGATAAAGTCTCACAGAGGGCAGTGCCGACAAAGCCAGTTGCTCCGGTCACCAGAATCGTTTTTAAGGCTGGGTTATTTAGCTTAGACAAGAAATTTTCTCAGTATTATTTTAAAGCAACTGGATTAAAGAGTTTTTAGGTAAGACACAATAATAATCCCCCATTTATGATGGAGTAAAATAGCTTTAGCTGTTTTTACAGGCAATAGCTGAAGCGATTGCACTCCTGTTTTTTTAAAAACGAGTGTTTTATCTAACTATTTTATTGTTTGCGAGCTACCTTAGACACTGTTATCTATTTTTTAGCACTGCCTATTAAATGTTCAGATTCGATAGAAATTCTGAGGTTATTATAACCTGACTCGGCTTGTTTGAGGCATTGTTTGAAATTGCCCACATCATGATGGCAATCTCCGCCCAAAAACTCGCCTGACTTTCGCTTAGGAGGATCGGATTTTAAGACTGGATTATAGCCACGCGGGTACCACTTAGAGAGCAGTGATTGCCAACATTTAACGCCCATTTCCTAAACTTGGGATGGAGCAGATGAGGTTAAGGATAGACTTTCCGAAGCCTAAGATGAAGTAAACGAGGTTTCGGACAGCGCTTCCGAAACCTCGGATGGAGCATCAGAAGCCTAGGATGAAGCTTCCGAAGTCTCGGATGGTGCTTCCTAAACCTTGGATGAAGCATCCTAAACCTGGGATGGAGCTTCCGAAGCTTGGGACGTAGCTTCCTAAACCTTAGAAACAGCACCCTAAGCCTAAGATTTTATTAACTAAACCTAAGAAACTAGAGTATCAAGGGTGTCCAGAATTTTGTGTAAACTGGTTTTAGTTAACAGTGTAAACCCTACTTCCTCTTAAACCCAGCACACAACATAAAACCTTAAAAAACCCGCTTCTAAGCCTTGGATGCTACAAATGGCTTACAAAATAGTTTAGCCTAAACCCAAAAAGGCCATAAAGTGTAATAAAACCACCCTACTATCAATAAAAAACCGCCTATTCAGCTCACTCTAAAACAAGAGCGTTCAAATCTACCCCACAAAGACTCCAGCGTATTACCAACCAGCCCCCTCAACTATAAGCCCTAACCTTAATATAATTAAAGGCCTTACCCATTCCTACCAACACCACAGGTGCCCCACCCATGGCGACGGCATCCACTAAACAATACCAAGCCGCTACACCACTCGGTGGATTACCTTGCGGCAAATGCAATACTGGATCAATCGCCGCCCACTTCCAAGTGCCTACCGCCGTGCCGATTAATTCCAGCCAAGTTGTGATAAAAAAAGCCGCCAAATACACCATCGGAGAACGGCCTTTAAATAAATAAATCAAAAACACGCAAAACAGCATCGCCCCGACATAATCGCCTTGCTCGGGGATACCACTCACGCCCCATAATGACCACAAGCCACATACGACCAACACAAACACCGTAATTTCTCTGGCATAACGTAGAAACAAGCCAGAACGCGCTAAAGCCACCGCTGTTAAATAAACCATACCATGTCCAGGTGGCACATAAGCGGGCACATTACCAAAACGATAGGTATAACCGCCCATAAAAGGCGAGGCGAAATGTTCGCCGATCGTGGCAAACATCACGGCGATAACCACTTGCATGCGCACTTCTCTGTTTTCACCTAAGAGTAAGCCGATCAAAAATACCCAGCCACTCACGCCCAGGGCATTTTGTTTTTCAATACTGGCATTGGCATCCGAGATTAAACACACGGCTACGCAAAAAAAGGTAAAAACCGCAATCATGTAATCTCGTTTTTTATGAGGATAAGCAATATTAACGGGCGGAAAATGGCGTAACAAAATAACCTCTTAAAATATTTAAAAATAGCATTAACAATATGGCTATAAAAAAGCCCAAACCACGACCGCGTATCGGCTTAATTTACCCAGCAGAATAAGTATACAAGCGGGGATCAACGGTAGTTTTAACCAACCACCCGCAAAACAGAAGGCATCACCGACCACGGGTAACCATGAAAAAAACAATATCCACAGCCCTTTTTCTTTAACGACCCGCAAAGCTTTCTGCTTGTTTTCGGGTAATAAACTGGCGACCGGATATTTCTTTGCCGCCAAACTCCCTAGCCACCAAGTGGTCATCGCCCCTAAAGTATTGCCTATTACCGCTAGGGTTAGCAAATAACTCACGTTGTAATGACCTTGCGACACCATATAAGCTAATACAGCCTCTGAACCACCCGGTGCTATGGTTGATGAAATAAAGGCACTTAAAAATAAGCCCCAAGCCCCGGTGAATAGTTCTGTCATATTTCATCTCAAAAAAAAACCTGTACTCGTAGAGCACAGGTTTTTTTTTATTTAGTTAACGCGCTTATTTCTCGGGTAAAACTTTCGCTTTATTAAGCCCGACTAATTTCAATAAAACTGACACTTGCTGAACTAGCCAATCAATGATTAAACGTAAATCAGCAAAAACATGCGTGATAGTTTCTGAAACACTCAAACCTTGATATCTTCTGGCTAAAAAGGGTGCTGATAATAAACCCAGTGCTATACCAATGACAGTGACGCCCGAGATTAAAGAATCATCAGTCACGGGAGCCGCTTTGGGTGCTGTAGCCGCAACCGGCGCGACCACTGGCTCAGGTAATAAAGCATCAGCATGGGCCTTGGCATTTAATTCTTCCAAGGTCGCTTTATAATCATCAGCAACCACTAAAGCGGTTACTCCTGGAATACTGGGTAAATCGCCATCACCTTTACCGACTTTTAACTGGGCTTTCATACCCTTTTCCATGTGCTGCGCAATATCGCAATGCACTAGATACGTTTTATCACCTGGCGGTAATATCAAGGTACCTGAAATCTTTGAAGGGCCTGAGGCCTCTATATGAAACATCCCTTTTGGATAGAGATATTTGGGTAAGCCATGCATCATCCATTGATGTCTGATATTGTCTTCATTGACAAAATGAACCGTTAATTTAGTACACGGTTTAAAATTAAACTCCTGGGTATCAAACGCAAACATGCGACCCGGAAACTTCTCCGCATACTTGTGACCCGCATGAACGGTAATTTCTCGCGTTTCTGAAATCTTATCGCAACCACCGGGTAAGGTACTGGTATTTTGGCCCATAATCATACCACCGGCCATATCCATTAAATGACCATCACCGTGATCCATCAGCATTCCATCATGCTCTTCATATTCTATGGCACTGACAGGTGCTGAAAACACGGCAATCAGGGCTACAACTGATAATAACTTCATCATCTTTACTTCCTCTTTATACAACCCATTAACCGATACTACCCTGCATTTAACCCTTATCTAATCGTTAAATGCAGAGTGAGACCTGTTCTTTATTTATTCTTTAATTTTACCAATAATGCCATCAATTTGGCGTTTAAATCCTGGACTTGATAAATAAACAACGTATAAACCAGCAAAAACAAAGAAGGCATATAATAACAAACTATTTTTACTCACAGCTTGTCCACCGCCGGCTTTAAAGCCCATGTGTACGTCTAATCTTTGTGTCGCAGAACCCGCTTCTGTATCCGCTGGATCTGGAACCAAAGTAATGTGAATTAAATATTGACCTGGCTCCGCCACACCATTAGGGAGTTCTAAATTAACAGAACCCTTTTTATGTTTTGCGCTAGGTAAGAAAAATACTTGTTTACCCTCTGGTTCTTTAGTCACTTCAAATTCTACCAACATGTTTCTATACTTCATGTCCTGATAGTCAAAAACTAACTGAGTCAAGGTATTTGTGCCAGGTAGATTTCCGCAGAACTCTTCAGCTGGATAAGCACTGGGTTGATAAGCCGTATAATGAATCCAATGTGTAGGTTCTAATTCAAACTTACATTGATCAGTGTCAGTACCTGCTGCGCCACCATGTGCCCAAATTGATGCAGAAAATAACAATCCTGCAAGACCTAGGCAACCTTTTTTAAATAATTGTACTTTGTTCATAATACCTTCCCATATTGATATATTATTATTATATGATTGATTTATCACTCAATTTAAGTTAAATTTCTTTAAAACCAAGCTATATTCCCAACACACCCACGTATAGCAGTGCCAACTCTAGCACACCACCTCATCTAAATAAAGAATATTGATAGGAATCTTTGCCTAAAAACATTTTTTTTAAACAATTTGCTAATGACTTGAATGGACTCTTGCTATCCAACCTTACTTTTCGTAGACTTAAGCGAATTTATTTTATACGGAGTTCAAAAACACATGTCATCTTTGACTACCTCAACAGCTTGGATCGCATTGCAAAGCCATTATCAAGATACAAAAAATGCTCATATCCGCGATGCCTTCAAGAAAGACCCTGATCGTTTTAAGAAGTTCTCCATTAGTTTTAATGATATTTTATTTGATTATTCTAAAAATCGAATATCCGAAGACACTTTATCTTTATTATTTGAACTTGCAAATTTTGCTGGCTTAAAAGAAAAAACGGGTGCCATGTTCGCAGGCGAAAAAATCAATACGACTGAACGTCGTGCGGTTTTACACACCGCCTTACGCAATAGAAGCGATAAGCCTGTCTTCGTAGACGGTGTTGATGTGATGCCGGATATCAATAAAGTACTCGCTAAAATGCGCACCTTTTGCGCGTCAGTTCGTTCTGGAGAATGGAAGGGCTACACAGGCAAAGCGATCACGGATGTCGTTAACGTGGGTATCGGTGGCTCTGGCTTAGGCCCTAAAATGGTCTCAATGGCCTTAACGCCTTATAGCTCTAGCAGTTTAAAAGTACATTACGTCTCCAATATTGATCAAACCAATATCGTCGAAGTTTTAAAACCCTTATCTCCCGAAACCACCCTCTTCATCATCGCGTCTAAAGTGTTTAATACTCAAGAAACCATGATGAACGCAAAGTCAGCAAAACGCTGGTTTCTGGAAACCGCTAAAGATCCTGACGCAGTCGCTAAACATTTTGTGGCTATTTCGACTCATGCCGAAAACGTCGCCGCCTTTGGTATTGATACCGAGAATATGTTTGAGTTTTGGGATTGGGTCGGTGGCCGTTATTCTTTATGGTCTGCTGTTGGATTATCTATCGCACTGTATATCGGCATGGATAATTTTGAAGAATTATTACAAGGTGCTTATGAAGCTGACGTCCATTTTTATGAAACACCTTTCGAGAAAAATATCCCAGTGATCATGGGATTGCTCGGCATTTGGTATAACAATTTCTATAATGTGGCTTCCCATGCCTTATTACCTTACGATCAATCCATGCGTTATTTTGCGGATTACTTTCAACAAGGTGACATGGAAAGTAACGGCAAAAGTATCAACATGGCGGGCGAGAAAGTGGATTACAACACCGGGCCGATTATCTGGGGACAACCAGGGACGAATGGTCAACATGCTTTCTTTCAGTTGATACATCAAGGCACTAAGCTGATCCCTTGTGACTTTTTAGCAGCCGCTAATAGTCATTACCACCTACCTGAACATCACGACATTTTAATATCAAACTACTTAGCGCAACCGGAAGCCTTGATGAATGGCTTAACAGCGGAAGAAGTAAAGCAGACGCTATCGCCAGAAGACCAAGCAGATGAGTTATTGGTCGCATCAAAAGTGTTTGAAGGTAATAAACCGTCTAACTCCTTCCTGTTTAAGAAAATGACGCCTAAAACCTTAGGGGCTTTATTAGCATTTTATGAACATAAAATCTTTGTACAAGGCGCTATTTGGAATATCAATTCTTTCGACCAAATGGGCGTGGAATTAGGCAAGGTTCTAGCAGGAGTCATTTTACCCGAACTTAAGAATAATGAAGTTATTAGCAGTCATGATAGCTCAACCAATGCATTGATTAATAAATATAAAGAATTACGCGATTAGTGAATGGGGGGGAGGGGTTATATTTATCATTAGAGGGAGTGGATTTAATTGGTTTTGCTGATTGAGTCCACTCCTTTTATGCTTAAGACAGCTCTTTAATTAGGCGACTTTCTTCATATTACAGTTACATTGCATTTTGCGTGGAAATAGATGCTTGTTATTAAGATTTAATATTTTAGGTGAGTGATGTTTGAAGGATTATTAGACGAGTTTGAAGTTAGGTAACTCGCAATAAATAAAATAGTTAAATAAAACACTAGTTGTTAAAAAAACAGGAGTGCAATAGCTTCAGCTATTGCCTGTAAAAACAGCTAAAGCTGTTTTACTCCAAGATAAATGGAGTTTTATTATTGCGTCTTA
>CAIQNQ010000144.1 GCA_903873165.1 uncultured Methylococcaceae bacterium
GTAATCTTATCGTTAATCCCTTGCACATCTAAACCACAGATCGCCAATAATTCTTCGCGCGTGCCTTGCTCAACAAAACTATCGGGTAAACCTATGTTGAGCACAGGCATTAAGATGCGCTGGGCTTGTAGGAAGTTATTCACGGCACTGCCTGCCCCACCAGGGATCACATTTTCTTCTAATGTTACTAGCACATCATGGGTCTTTGCCAACTCTAAAATTAGTTCTGAGTCTATCGGCTTGATAAAACGCATGTTAACTACGGTAGCACCCAGTTGTTTCCCAACGGTCAAGACGGGGGTTACCATACTACCCCAGGCTAATAAGGCAATGCGACTGCCTTGATGTCGAATCTCGGCTTTGCCAATTTCTAATGCTGTCATAGCGTTTTCTACTGCCGTACCTGGGCCTTTGCCTCTGGGGTATCTGACTGCGGCAGGGCCTTCATGTTGATAGCCGGTATAGAGCATTTGTCGACATTCATTTTCATCAGCTGGGGCCATGACGAGCATATTGGGGATACAACTTAAGTAGCTGTAATCAAAACTGCCGGCGTGGGTTGGGCCATCAGGCCCTACCAAACCCGCTCTATCTAAAGCAAACAAGACATCGAGATTTTGAATCGCCACATCATGGATCAATTGATCATAAGCGCGTTGTAAAAATGTCGAATAAATGGCAACAACAGGTTTGCCACCTTGACACGCTTGACCTGCAGCTAAAGTCACCGCATGTTGTTCGGCAATCGCCACATCAAAGTAACGATCTGGATATTGCTGCGAGAATTTTACTAATCCAGAACCTTCGCGCATCGCTGGGGTAATGCCTAAGAGACGTTTGTCTTGGGCAGCCATATCACATAACCAGTTGCCAAATACTTCGGTATACGTGGGATGTGGTGATGGCGCTGATTTAGGCAGGTTTTCTAAGGTAGGATCAAAGGCGGGTACGCCGTGATACGCTAAAGGATCTTTTTCGGCAGGTGCGTAGCCTTTGCCTTTTTTAGTGACGATATGTAAGAAACGCGGGCCAGTAATGGCTTTTAGATTCTCTAAGGTGGATACCAACATGTCGATATCATGACCGTCAATTGGACCAATATAATTAAAACCGAGTTCTTCAAACAGCGTTCCTGGCACAACCATGCCTTTCACATGTTCTTCGGTTCGTCTGGCTAATTCCCACACGCTGGGCATTTTGCTGAGGGCTTTTTTACTTTCTTCTCTTAAAGAAGAATACAACTTACTCGATAGTATTTTAGTCAGATAGTTACTCATCGCACCTACAGGAGGTGAGATCGACATATC
Source organism: uncultured Methylococcaceae bacterium (assembly GCA_903873165.1). Lineage (GTDB taxonomy): Bacteria > Pseudomonadota > Gammaproteobacteria > Methylococcales > Methylomonadaceae > Methylobacter_C. Next base: position 1,308 of record CAIQNQ010000144.1, read on the forward strand.
GTTATCGTTTAAGATCACTAATAAATTAGCGTCTAAAGCACCGGCATGGTTCATAGCTTCATACGCCATACCCCCCGTGATACTGCCATCGCCGATAATAGCGACCATTTCTTTGGCTTCGCCTTTTAAAGCCGAAGCAATCGCCATACCTAAAGCAGCACTGATAGACGTACTGGAATGCCCTACCCCAAATGCATCGTATTCACTTTCACTACGATTAGGAAAAGCACAGATACCATTCAAGCTCCGAATCGTGGTCATCCGGTCTTTACGACCTGTCAATATTTTATGTGGATAAGCTTGATGCCCTACATCCCAGACTAATTGATCGGATGGCGTATCAAACACATAATGCAAGGCCACTGTTAATTCAACTGTACCCAAACCCGCTGAAAAATGCCCACCCGAAATACTCACGGTATGGGTTAAATAATCCCGTAATTCTGCCGATAAGGGCTTAAGCTGATCTTTGCTTAACTTACGGACATCAGCTGGGGTGTTGATATTATTTAACAAAGGGTATTGGGCTAAGGTATTCATATTAATAAAGAGGCTCACGGTAAAACATTAAGATAATGCCGATTACAAATAACGCTGCCACAGAAATAAATCCGGCAATGTCTTTACCTGGTTTATCCAGTTTTAATTCTAACCAACGCCCACAGGACAATATCAAAGCAAAAATTCCCATGGAAGTATGTCCCACTTGGATTAAAAAAGCGCTTTTTGCTTGAAAACCCACATGTGAGTGCGTTAATAACATTAAGCCGCCAAAGGCAGACAAAATGGGGAAAAAATAGGGTAATTTACTGGTTGGGTTTTTAGTAATTCTAGCGGTTAATTCAAATAATCCTAAGACGAAGACTAATAAAGTGGCAATTCTATGCTGTAACACTTCACCGTTATTAAAGGTACTCTCCCAAAAACCAATCGGACCTAATGGCCAGGTTTCCGCATCACTACGGAAAAACAAAAAGATACCTAATCCCACAAAACCCAAAGGCCAATATTTTGTAAACGGTAGCTTAGTGGTATAAGACAGCATGGCAAAAAAGCTCATGACTGTTAAAAAGATACCGGCAATATTATGGTTATAATTAGACCATTCAGTAGCCGCTAAAGACGGCACTTGATTAATAATAGCCACCCGCCCAGCTTCACCCGCTATAAGTGCCACATGAGATGGTGAGCTGATTTGAGGTATTTGTGGATGAAAAGTGTTAGCAACTTCTTGCCATGAGGCAGTGAGTAGCGGAATATCAATAGCAGGTGGTTGAGATGCCAAACTAGCCGCCGTAAATAACAATGTGATTAACACTAATGTTTCTGCTTCTACATAATGCGGCACCTTTTTAAAAACAGCGACATTTTGACGATTAGCAAAAAACTCCAGCATCGCACTCCGATTTAACCAGGCAAAACCTAATGCTAATCCAAGCAAGACAACTTTAACCATCAATAAATTACCATAACCCGTACCGACTAAGGCATTTAAGGTATCAATGTATTGCAGGGCTATCGGTAAGCCAGAAACCAAAATAAAACCTACTGAAATAACCCCAAACGTGGAAAATGCTTTAAGTAACTGCGGCCAGTTATTGGAAGAGATCAACTGTTGCTTGTGCAACTTCCACACATTCCCTAATTGCAACACGCCACCCACCCAGGCAGCCGCACCTAATTGATGAAACACGGTAAAGGTCATTAAAAATGCGCGATTATCAAATCGACCTGCAGCATGTACTAACCAGGCTCCCGAGATGACCATAGGAATTGATACGGCAAATGCTATCCACCAGTGTTGTTTAGAAAAAGTGTGTTTGCGTAACACAAAGTAAACATAAGCCGTCACCAACAAGGTTAAAACAGCTCGGATGATGCCACCGATAAACTGGGTCGTGCTGGCAAATTCAGGAAAAGGCCAGCGCTCTAAAACCGCTGTCATTAACCAAACTTTTAGGATGATTTTAAAAATTTGTGCTGCCGCTAATAAAAAGCCACCTTTGTAGATTAAAGCGATCGTTTTATCTAACAAATGCGAATTATAAGCTTTGTCATGTTGCCAAGGCCGCAATACAAACAAGCCCCAAAACAAACCACCCATTAATAATGAATAGCATATAAGATCGAAGCCACCAATTAATGAGTCGAGAAAATCAGCAATACCTGCCATCGTTATTTCCTACTTATGAAACCGTAAAATGAATAACATCTTCAGTTAAATGCCCATCTGCGGCAAAAACCTTAAACCTAATCGCGTACTCTCCTGCTTCTAAAGCGGGCACACTGATAATAATTTGACCTTGCTTACTGCCCATTTCAGCAGTTAATAACTCATGCTTATCACCTTTACTCACTAAATAAATTTGCGACAAACCTAATTCAATTTTAGAGTTAAAGCTTATTTCGATATGATCCGCATGTTGTGCATGAATCGGTTTTAGTTTTAATGAGTATTCAGTGACCACCGCGTGCGCAACTGCGACGTTTATCTGCAGTACCAATAGTAAAGTAGTTAATACTGAAAACAATGAGCGTTGATTTTTCATCTTAACTTCCTTTTTTGTTTTTAAGCGCATGGCTGGCCAAATTTTTACCTAAATCCCAAATTGAACCCGGTATTTGGTGGGTATCAGCAATGGCTTTATCGAAAGCACTCACAATATGATCACGATCTTTTTGATTTAAGTTTAGCGGTGGTAATAATTTAACAACGTTCATACCGTGTCCCGCCACTTGCGTCAGAATATGGTGCTCTTTAAATAATGGAATAGTCACCATTTGACAGAACAAGCCTTTATTAGCGGCTTCTAACATCGCCCACGCTGCTTTTAATGTTAGGCTCTTAGGTGAGTTAAATTCGATTGCGATCATCATACCTTTGCCCCGCGCTTCTTTAAGGAATTCATATTGTCCTGACAAAGCATTTAAGCTATTGATGATATCAGTACCCACAGTCAAACTGTTTTCAACTAATTTTTCATCTTCCATGACTCGTAAAGTGGCTAAACCAGCCGCCATCGCCATATTGTTTTTACCAAATGTTGATCCATGCACTACCGCTCTATCCATACGATTAAATACAGTATCCATCACTTTTTCGGTCATCGCCACCCCACCAACGGGCACAAAACCACCCGAAAGCGCTTTAGCCATACAAATCATATCGGGCTGAACATTCCAATGATCGATTGCCCAGAACTTACCCGTTCTACCAATCCCCGTTTGCACTTCATCTGCAACAAATAAAGTGCCGTATTTTTTACATAAACGTTCAACTTCTGGCAGATAATTATCATCGGGTAAATTCACCCCTTTACCTTGAATAGGTTCAACGATAAAAGCCGCCACATCTTTATTACTTAATGCGGCTTCTAAAGCAGATAAATCATTAAAAGGCACTGAAATACAATCGGGTAATAAAGACCCAAAACCTTCACGGAAGATATCTTCACCAACTAAAGATAAAGCCCCCATAGTGAGCCCATGATAACCATGCTCACAAAATACAATTTTGTTACGTTTTGTAGTGTAACGGGCAAACTTGATCGCGGCTTCTACCGCTTCTGTACCCGAATTACAGAAAAACATTTTATTAATATTATCTGGAGTGGTTTTTAAAATTTCTTTCGCTAATAAGCCACTTAAAATAGAGACATCTAGTTGTACTAAATTAGGTAATTCTAACGATAAAGTTTCTTTTAAAGCGCTAATAACCGTCGGATGATTACGACCAATCGCAAAAACGCCAAAACCACTCAATAAATCTAAATATTCGGTACCTTCTTGATCATAAAGATACTGTCCAACTGCACGCTGATAATGTCTGTCATAACCAATAGTCTGTAACATTCTAACCATCTGATTATTGAGATGCTGTTCGTGCAAAGCAAATTTATCAGTACTGTGTTGCGCAAAAAGTTCGGCGATGCTAAAAGTCATAGTTGATATTTTGAGTTAAAGTTAATGACAGTAAATTGACGCATTATAAAACTAAACAGGTCGTGTATTGATAACTGTCACGAAAGGTTGATCAGTTAAAGAATCCAATTGTTTAGCAATAACTTTTAAGGTATTTTTAGCGGCATTAAAATGCCGACCTAATTTAATTAAAGCAGGAATTTCATAGGGATTGCGGACGATGCTCCATAACAGTTGCCGCATCACCACTTCGCCTTGGGCATTAAGAGATTGAGAAATGGCTCTGGGTAAATCCAGATAAACCGGGTCAACAATACTTCTAATTACCAAATAAGGTTTGGCGTGTTGCAAAGCAATTTTAGCAACGGCGACACTTTCCATATCCACCGCTAAAGCACCCGTTTCTTGATGTAAAGCCTGTTTAGCTGTACTAGTCGAAACGATATCAAGACTTTCGACTAATAAACCACAATGCACAGCAATAGTTTTGGAAAGTTGCTGGTGAGTATTAGAATGCCAAACGCTGGAAATACTTTGACTGATCGATAAATCGCCACATGAATCCAACAAACTGTTGGCCAAGACTAAATCACCAGAATTGATGTTTTGAGATAAAGCACCTGCGCAGCCCCAACTCATCAAGCGTGTGGCGCCTTTTGCTATTAATAGTTGCGCCGCTGCAGATGCGTTACTGGCACCTGCTCCAGAATAGGCCACTATAATAGTTTCTGAAATAGATACCACCTGACCTTTAGCAATTTTTTTTGCTGTTAAGGTGCCCAGTTCTTCAGGTAAGGCGACGACAATGCCAGTGATCACTTTTTGTTAAGTTCGTTACGATAACGTGCTAAGGCCCACAATGGAAAGAACTTATCATAGCCATGATATTTTAGATAAAACACTTTTGGAAAGCCGGGTGCTGTAAAACATTTATCATTCCACACGCCATCAGCTTGTTGATGATGCAGAATAAAATCGATACCGGCTTTTACCTCTGGGCTGTGTGCCTCACCTGCAGCCATAAGGGCTAATACTGCCCATGCCGTTTGAAAAGCAGTACTAAATTTATAAGTACCTGCGATAGAAACATCATGATAACTATAATTATCTTCGCCCCAACCGCCATCTTCACGTTGCTTGCTCTTTAACCAAGCCACCGCTTTTGTATACAGCGGATCTGTTTTAGGCACATTTGTTTGCTCTAAACCTAATAATACCGACCAAGTTCCATACACGTAGTTGGTACCCCAACGTCCAAACCATGAGCCATCAGCTTCTTGCTCAGCGCGTAAATAGTCTATGGTGCGTTCTAAAGCGGGCAAATATTCATCATGGTCTTGCGCTACTCGTGCCATTAACATAGCACAACGCGCACTCACATCGGCAGTCGGTGGATCAAGTAATGCCCCATGATCGGCAAAAGGAATCTCATCCAAATAATAATGGGTATTATCGACATCAAATGCCCCGTAACCGCCATTTTGAGACTGCATACCGACAATCCAGCGTGTTGCTCTATGAATAGATTCATCTAAGTTGGGTAACTGAGATTCTGCCATAGCAAAACCCACTACCGCTGTGTCATCGACATCAGGGTAATAAGGGTTTTCAAATTGAAAAGCCCAACCACCACCCGCCAAATCAGGTTTAGAGAGTCGCCAATCCCCTGGCTCATCTGATAATTGTTTGCTTTTTAACCAATCATAAGCACGGGTTAAAGCACTAGTAATTTGTATATCTTGAACTTTAGGATATTTCTGAACTTCTTGTAAAGCTAATGCAGATAATCCAGTATCCCAAACGGGTGATAAACAAGGTTGGCAATAAGCATCGTTTTCGTTAATGACCAATAATTTATCAATCGCCTGACGTGCTGTAATCATTATCGGATCTTCTTTAGGCATATCCAATAATAATAAGGCTTGATAAGCCCCCATCATAGCGGGACATATTCCACCCAAGCCATCTTCACCATTAAGCCGTTCAATAATCCACTCTTTAGCTTTTCTAATTGCTAACTCATGAGTTTTATTAGGAATTAAAGGTCGAGTTTTTCTACCTAATTGATCAAGACCCAAGAAGACTTTATTCAATAAAGTCCGCTCAGGAAAGTAATGCAGTTCTTTATCTGGATGAATAACAAACAACTCCAGAATATTAATGTTTTTTGGATTCTTAGCTTTTGCTTTAAGTGTGCAGATAATAAATAAAGGCACCATCACCGTGCGTGACCAATACGCCACTTTATCTAAATGGAATGGAAACCAACTGGGAAATAACATAATTTCCACAGGAATATAAGGCACACCGCGCCAAGGCAATTGCTCAAAAGTCGCTAAAGCAATTCGAGTAAATACATTAGCCTTTGCCGCACCGCCTTTACTTAGAATAAATTCTCTTAAACGCACTATATGTGCCGCTTCAGGAGAGTCACCCGCCATCTTCAAAGCAAAGTAAACTTTTACACTACAACTAATGTCACCAGGGCCGCCTGTGAATAATGGGTAGCTACCATCTTCTGATTGTCTTGATCTTAGATAAACAGCAATTTTACTTTGCAAAGTTTCATCTATCTCACCCAAGTAATTCATCAACATGATGTATTCAGCGGGGATAGTGCAATCAGCTTCTAATTCAAACACCCAATAACCTGATTCATCCTGAAGGCTTAATAACTGCGCTTGTGCTTTTGCTATGGCCGCGTCTAAATCATAAGCTTTTGAATAAATAGCGGTTGATGAACTGGCTAAATGACTGCTGCGATTTTGGTTAGTTGTGTCGGTAAACATAATATACGTCCTTAAAGGTCTATATGGCTTTTGAGGATGGTAATGAATAGTGCCAGTCTGGTGTTTTAAGCTCTCGACTGGTTAAATTAAATAATAATGACAATAATGTATTACTACGACCCGCAATACGAGTTGCTAATATAGTGGTTTTAACACTTTTGCGAGTAATTTTGACTTGATCTGAATGTCTAAAATTAATATTTTGTTTAATTTTTTTAAGCGTTAATACCGCCATACCTAAAGCCCATAAACAAAAATTACGGATACCGACTTCGTGACAGGGAATTTTTAACGTATATATTAACGCATTATGTAAATGATCTTGAGCGATGCTAATTAAGTGTTCTAAACCAGCTGAAAATGCTGGATCATTTTCTTGAATATTAATATTTTTTAGGTCAAAACCCGTTTCGGTAAAGATATCTTGCGGTAACCAACAGACGCCTCGTTGTGCATCATCCCAAATATCTTTTAAGATATTTGTCATTTGCAAGCCCTGCCCAAAGGAAACTGAAAGTTTTAATAACTCATCATGATGTGCATTGATTTCTGGTGAATAATGACAAAACAACTTCGCCAACATTTCTCCGACACAACCCGCTACGTAATAACAATAATTATCTAAATCGGCTAGGGTCGGCAAACCCGCACTTAAATCTTGGGCTTGAAAGATAGGCATACCGGCAGCCATTGTTTCTACACAACAGGCCAAAGCTTCTATTTGAGTTGCTTCAAAACTATGCGTAATTTGAATAACACGCGGTAATACATGTATTAGAGTGTGCTCTGCAGGAATAGTTTGATCTGAAAGCAAAGGCGCTAAATCAACGGCAAATAGCTCGGCATGTTCACCCGTTTTAACAACTTCAATAAATCCAGCACAAAAATACTCTTTTTGATGCGCAGACAAGGAGACCTCATCTTCAATGGTATCCACAATGCGACACAACAAATAGGCATTAGCCACTGCAGCATATAATTTTTGCGGCAATTGCGGAATAGTCAAGGCAAATGTCCGAGACACACCTTCAAGTAATAGCGCTTGAAAATCATTATCTGACAACTGACTCAATGATTTCGGGTTATCAAGTGATACTTGGGGTTCGCTCATAGTTTATTTTGCTTTATTCCCTAAGGGGGTATGGTAATTAAATTTATTGGGAACAATAATAGCGTGTTTGTTGGTATTTTGCAAAACAATGTTGTTTTATTGTCAAAAACCCCACAGCAATAGGCCTACACAGACTTTTATTCAATGAATTTATACATAAAATGTTAGTGCTGTTGTAATTATACGAATATCTGCTAATTTGATAAAATTCGCATTTAACGAATGTTAATGCTGGAGTCATTTGCTAAAACATAGTATTCTAGTTAAGCATAGATAAGCGCTTGTATTTTAAAGCTGACTCCTACATTAACTAGTAGCCACTTTTATGAACAACAAGAAAGATGCTCCAATAACCGCAGCAATCACCACTGTTGTATTTTTGATACAAAGATGTTTATTTATTTTTATTGTTTTCGATGATCGACAATTCATTCGATCATATTTAGTGTTATTTATTGTGGAGATTTTGCTCGTGGGTGTTCCGTTACGTCAGCAGTTAAAAGTAGGCAGTTACCTTATCAAACAAAAACTTAAAGGCGTAAAGAAATACCCTTTAGTGCTAATGCTTGAACCCTTATTTCGCTGTAATTTAGCGTGTGCTGGCTGCGGAAAAATTGATTATCCGGAAGATATTTTAGATAAACGCTTGTCATTTGAAGAATGTATGCAAGCCGTTGATGAATGTGATGCGCCTATGGTTTCTATTCCCGGTGGTGAACCCTTAATTCATAAAGAAATGCCTCAAATTGTAGCAGGCATTATAGCTCGTAAGAAATTCGTTTATTTATGTACTAACGCCTTGTTATTAAAAAAACGTATTGACGATTACAAACCTTCCCCTTACCTTACCTTCTCAATTCATTTAGATGGTATGCAAGAACGCCATGATACGTCAGTGTGTCAAGAAGGGGTTTTTGACAGAGCGGTTGAGGCAATTAAGCTTGCTTTATCCAAAGGCTTTAGAGTGACCATCAATTGCACGCTTTTCCAAGGAGAAAATGCCGAAGAAGTCGCCGCTTTCCTAGATTATGCGATGGAATTAGGTGTTGAAGGTGTTACTATTGCCCCAGGCTTCAGTTATGAACATGCCCCCCAACAAGACGTATTTATCAAGGGCGTTGATGTTAAAGACCTATTCAGAGGCATCTTTAGAATCGGTAAGAATCGTAAGTGGAAATTAAACCACTCTTCACTGTATTTAGATTATTTAGCAGGCAATCAAAACTACGAATGCACCCCTTGGGGCAATCCAACCCGTAATGTTTTTGGCTGGCAAAAACCTTGCTATCTTTTAGCAGACGAAGGCAATGCCAGTAGTTTCCAAGAATTGCTCGACACTACCCCTTGGGAAAAATACGGTAACTCAAACAATCCTAAATGCGCGAGCTGTATGGCGCATTGTGGTTATGAAGCGACAGCTGTTGAAGACATGTTAAAACATCCTATCAAAGCTTTTTTAACCTCTTTAAGAGGCCCAAAAACCGAAGGTGACATGGTACCAGAACCCGCACCAAAATATGCAACGGCTTCTACACTTTCTGGGATCCCCATTAAAGTTGAACTCGCTGATTAATTGAGGTTTAAAGTATGTTTTTTAAATTTTTAAAATTGGGAATTATTTCTTTTGCGCTAACTTGCACTTCAGTCAATTTGTTTGCACAAGAAAACTCTACGGCAACGGCTAAACAAGTCGTAGAAAAGTTTCAAGCTGACCTGATATCAGTCATGAAGAATGGCAAGCAACTAGGCTATGCGGGACGCTATGCTAATCTTCAAGACACTGTCGTTAATAGCCATGATTTACCTAAAATTGCTCGGGTAATCGTTGGTAAAGAATGGGAAAAACTAACAGAAGATCAGCAACAAAAACTTGAAGCTCTGATTATTCGCCTAAGCATTGCATCGTACGCACATAATTTTAAAGATTATGCTGGGGAATCCTTTGTTTATGATTCAGAGGAAGAAACCACACGTGGTGGCATCCTGGTTCACAGTCATTTTAATATTCCAGATGACAAAACCGTTAAATTTGACTACATGCTCAAAGAAACGGGAACTAGCTGGCGTATTATCAATATTATAGCTAACGGCGTCAGTGATTTAGCACTTAAACGATCTGAATACACTAGCATTTTACAAAATGAAGGCTTTGATGCACTTATCACTAAAATTGATGATAAAATACAGGATTATTCAAAACAATAAGTAACAGGCAAGTCGAAGGATGAACAACACACAACATTGCAATGTAATCAATTCGCCAAATAAATTAATTACCCCATTGTTAATATTGAGTATTTTATTTGTAAATAGCTGCTCCACATCACAAGTAGTAACTACTCACAAAGAAGATCCTTACGAAAACTTCAATCGATCAATGTTTACCTTTAATGATCGTATTGATGGGTATCTTGCCAAACCTATTTCTGATGGCTATAAATATATCACTCCAGAATTATTACAAACTGGGGTGTATAACTTCTATAACAACCTAAAAAATGTCAATATCGTTATTAACGATAGCCTACAAGGTAAATTTTCTCAAAGTGCTCAAGATTCAGGTCGCCTAGCACTTAACTCGACTCTTGGGTTAGCTGGATTTTTTGATGTGGCTAAAAGTGTAGGCTGGGAACAAAATGAAGAAGATTTTGACCAGACAATGGCTGTTTGGGGCGTTCCAGCTGGCTCATACCTTGTATTACCGATTCTTGGCCCATCGACATTCAGAGGCATCCCAGGAGCAGCTTTTGACACCGCTACTAACCCTTCAACTTATTTTGGCAAAGTCATTAATATTGTTTCTTTAATTAATACCCGTGCAAATGCTGAAGGTGCCTTAAAGTTTATCGATGAAGCCGCATTAGATCCTTATGTTTTTACCCGCGAATCTTTTTTACAGTGGCGTAATAATCTTGCAACGGATGGAAAATCGCAATCATCTTACGATTTAGAACTTGATGATGAACTTGAATCCTCGCCTAAAGATACTGCTAAAAAGGCAATTACTGAGACAGTAGCACCTAAAACATCAGAAAAATAAATCCTACATACAGTCCAAAAAATTTTATCACGTAATTGAAACTCTAAGTTGAAGATTGCGGCAGTTGAACTTTGCTGGATATTTGATGTAAGTACCCTACCAAAGTAGGGTAGTTTTGCTCCAAAATATCAATAGTGCAACAATGAATGCACTTCGTAATCACTTA
>CAIQNQ010000145.1 GCA_903873165.1 uncultured Methylococcaceae bacterium
CAATCAGTAAAGTTCCTGATGTGACAGATTTAATATAAAATCCCGCCACATTACCATCAACATCAGAAGCGTCACTGTTTGCTACTAGAGCATCAAATGTAATATCCGATTGCGTGTTTTCATTGATGCTTGCAACTGTATTGGTAAAGCTAGTCAGGGTTGGGGTTTGATTAACAGTATTAACCGTAACAGTGGCTTGCACAGGTGTAGATGATTCTAAACCGCCATTATCAAGAGCTACTGCAGTAAACGCACTTAAGGTGCCAGTAGCATTTAAGTCGGGTGTCCAGATTGCTTGATGCGTAGCATCAATAGTAAAGTTAGTATTTGAATCCCAAGCAGTTGCAGTTGCTGCATCGGCACCAATCAGTAAAGTTCCTGATGTGACAGATTTAATATCAAATGCGGTTACACTACCATCAGCATCTTTTGCGTCGCTATTTGTTATTAAATTATCAAATGTAATAGTTGATTGAGTATCTTCCTTTGTTGTAACAACTGTACTGGTAAAGTTTGAAAAAGTTGGGGCTTTATTAGTTGAGACTACTGATTCAGGAACATATTTAAGAGTGTTTCCACTTAAAGTAAATGCACCGACTTTAGTGATATCGCTTTGAGCAATTATTGCCGCATCGGTATAAGTATGACCACGCTTTATGTATGATCCAAGATGTATACTGTTAAAATAAAAATTATTAGTTGAACCATAATTTACAAAATTATCTTGACCAGGAGCGCCTCCTTCAAATGTTGCACGATAGGCTAATTTTGTATCAGCCTGTCCAGTATTTGCTGCATCAGTTGATTTAATAAGAGAACTTGTTGCAGTACCACCTCTTGCAATTTCTGCTTCATGCAGATTTATGGCATCAATTTGGCCTTTCCAAGTGATTGTAACTGAACCCGGCGGCGTTGTATTTGCCTCAACAGGAGGAGCAACTGTCTGTGTTCCACTGGTGAATGTACCTTGATATTTAGTACCTGACATATCACCCGCTGCAAAAATACCATATACGATATTTTGTGTCTTTTCACCTGCACCCAATTTTAAGAAACTCGACCAATTGCTGTCTAAAGATAAATTTTTTCCTGCATTTTCATAGGCTATTAATGCTTTAGTTGGATCAGCAGCTAATTGTGCATAAGTTACACCCAAATCTAAATTGTAAGTTCTACCTAAGGTATTATCAGAATTAATATAATTTTTATCAAATGCAACTAAAAAGGCTTCATTGGAACCGTTTGTTTGGTAATTTGTAAAATTTGACATGTTTTAGTGCCTATTTATTTATCAGTATTGTTGGTGAAGTTAAACCCCGGCACTTTATGAATCACTGCCTTCACAGCACTCACCGTAATCAATCGAGTACATTCAAATTGTCGAGGGGTGTCTTTATGTTTGGGGCACCATAAGAAATCCTTATGGTCAAAGGGGTGGTTCACATCATGCCAACAGCTGTTACAGGTGTGATAATTAATCACTCTGTAAGGGGTGTAAAATTCATTGGTTGGATGCGTAAAGCCGCTGATTAACACCACCGGGGTTTTCATCGCCCACGCTAACCAAGATAAACCGCTACTTAAACCAATAAAGAAATCAGCGTGCTTAAGCCAGCGTGCTCTTTCTTGTAAAGACCGGTCACCGGTTTGATCTTCTGCACCATAGGGAATATGATTCCATACCAATCCAAAGCCATGTGTGGGCTTTTGATCGATACAAATTACTCGGTAGCCTTGGTCTTTTAAATAACTAACAATGTCTCGCCAGCCAGTCGGATGATTCCAATATTTAGCTTGCGTGGTGCTTTGTACCGCGATGCACACATACTTTTCTGGAATAGGGCGGGTATCATCGTCTAACTTAACCTGAGGTGCTTGTTCAGTTGGATCAACTCCTAAAATATAACCAGCCGTTCTATGTAAACCCACTAATCTAAAATCACAGGGTTGAAAGATCATCTCTTTATCAGCAAAGAACAGCCCTATACGATAAGTGGCGTAATAATGCTCGGCTTTTATTTTTTCATGCGCTAAAAACTCAATCTGAGGATAAGCGTTTTTAAATAGCGGGATGATATGGGCGGCCATGGCACAACTGAGTTGACAGCCATGTTGCTCTTTAAACTTGACGGCATACGGAAACCAGCCAATCGTATCACCTAAGGTACCGATGGGTAATTGCACTAAGACTTTTTGGTTCTTGGCAGCGTAATCATGATGAATAATTTGTTGGTCTTTGTCCCAGACTTCTAGTTTAAAGTTAACAAAATAGCGTTTACTACTATTGACATAACCTTCTAACATTTGGGTTTCAAATAAGATATTGCCCGTGTCAATATCTGAAATTCTAACTCGCCATTGACCCTTTTTAGGTAGTAACACCCGACAACCATCATTAAAATCAAAGCGCACACCAGAAGGATGCACTTGCGTGGGTAGGTCAGGTGCTTTAACAAACGGTGGATTTTGCGGTTCTACAACAGGCTCAGGGTTAGTTGAAGACGTGGGGGTTTCTTCAAGCGCAGCATCAGCAGATACAGTAGTGCTTTCTTGATCTGTTGCTTTATTAGCTGTTGAAGGCGCTTTTGGGGATGAAGCCATGTTTTCCGCATTATTAGAGGTAAGTACTGATTTTTTTTCTAAGTCTTTTTTCATAAATAATTGTTAATACACAAGGCTAGTCATGAATCGTTTTAATCTAAGCAATAAGCAGAATATCCGCAGATGAAAGTGCTAGATGTGTCGTGGTATCCAGTATAGCCATCGCACACCTTTAAAACCAATAACACTTTAATCTGCTTGAATCTATCAAAAAATAATACATCTTGCAATAAGTATTATATTACAGCAGTATTACATAAGCTAAATGATTGATTGTTATTGACTAAGTGCAGATAGTTACAACAACAAGTCAATTTAATATTCCTTGTCGGGACTTCGATTTTTGCTAACAATTGTTTCGAGTTCTTGTGCAAAAAAAAGAGAGCCGAGTATTAAAAATAGCCTAGTTGACGTGATCTAGTTTCTGAAGAATGTAGGATGTGATCAGTTGTTACTACGCATAAATAAGTAGCAACAACTGTTCAATTTTTGAAGTATTAAGCAATAATTAAAATATCAGACGCAGCTAAGGCCGGATGTGTCGTGGCTCCTAAAATAGCTACTTCAACGGCACTACCATCTGCATCGTAATACAATGCCCCTGAGGTACTGTTATAAATTAAGTGTGAAGTTGCTGTCGTACCTTGGACAGCTGTTTTACTGGAAACAAATTCAGAGGCTTTTAATACCGTCCCATTTTCGATGCCGTAACCGACACCGGCTTCTGTTTTAAGCCCCGCAAAGATAGCTTTACTGAGTTGCAAATGATCTTTACCTGAAACAAAATCAGTGATCAAATCCACGTTCGTCTTGTTATTAGGCGGAGTATTAAACACAAATGTATCATTGCCGTTACCGCCCGTGAGCGTGTCGTTACCTAAGCGACCTACTATGAGATCATTGCCCGTACCACCGATAATTAAATCCTTTAAAGCAGAACCGATTAATGTTGTGGCGCCGCCGGTATCGGTGATGTTATAGCCCGAGGTGCCTTTCGTTACCGCCGATAAATTAACTGCTAGCCCCGCAGTGGTAATATTGACCGTGCCATTGTTGATCGTGTCTGCCGTGGCTGTCCAAGCTGTATCAATGGTGGCGTTTGCTATACCGTCTGCCGAAACTTTTAAAATATCAGCACCACCTTTACCTAAATCAGTAATGGTGTCGATGCCAGTGACATTAAAAGTATCGATGCCTTTGCCACCTATCAAAGTCGCATGGCTATAAACTGTATCGAAAAGCGTATCAGCACCCGTCGTTCCCGTCACTTTTAAGTTATAAGCGCCTATTATTTTGGCTAAAACGGCATGATCAGTTGATGATTCCACAGGCGTAATTGATAAAGTGATTAGTGAGTTTGTTTGAGAGGGAATATTCGATGAATTGCTTAGTCCATCAATTTTAGTAATAACGGCTAATTGTTGAATTGAATTTTGTAAGGCGTTTAAATTTGTAGCTATATTGGAACTCGTATCGACAATGATGTATTTATTGGAATCCGAAATAGCATTGAGTTTTGATAAAAAGTTTGCCACGCTACCTGTTGGGTTAACTTCAGTGATTAAAGTGCCGCCGTTACCATCAGAATGGGTGCCAAAATTGATGCCAGAATAATTACCCGTTACCCCGATTGTTTCGAGTACTTTGCTACCGCTAGTAATGACTAATTGATTAAGTTTATTAATACGCGCTGATGTCGCGACAGTGCCTTCAAAATTAAGCGTTGCTCCTGCATGAATGGAAATGTTGTTCATTGTGACCGAACTGTCAAAATTTAAGTAGCCACCACTCGTAATCACAGAACCATTAGCTAAGCCACCTGAAGAAATGAATTCAATTCCGCCCTTATTGATCACGGCATCGTTCGTTATGCCAGCCGAATAGACTTCTTCATGTCCACCGCTATTAACAATAGTACCATTGGCTATGCCACCTGAGAAAATGTGTTCAGTCCCTCCGCTATTTATAACAGTGCTACTAACTATGCCACCAGAATTAATGTCTAACCCCCCCGTAATTAATGCACTGCCAAGCGAAAAGCTACTGTCCTGTATGAAAGTAAATTCACCATTATTTACGATTGTACCGCTTGCTATGCCACCCGAAAATACCTCTGCATATCCACCGCCAGTTATAACAGTACCATTCGCTATGCCACCTTCAGATATAAATTGGAAGCCACCGCCATTAATATGTGTGTTACTTGCAATGCCACCTGAGTTAATACTTTCAGTGCCACCGTTATTAATGATTGTAGCACGGGTATTGCCCCCTACATTGTTTAGGATATCACCCCAATTTAACGTTAACCCAGTCGCAGTTTTTCTAGAGTTTATAGTATACGTTGACATATTCCAGCTCCTAATTATTGAGTGATATTAATCTGAAAAGATAACATACCACATTATCTGCGCGTGGTTTAAAATCGTCGCTGATATTGAGACTATATTGTGCTGTCACTACTCAAGGTGTTACTGATTATTGTGCGCCAGTTTTAAAGTATGTGATTTAATTTTGTATTAAATCAAGTTGTATAAAAAGCAGTCGTTTTTTGCGTAAACTCTAAAAATAAGAGGTACGTGTGGCTAAATTAATAAACGTATTCAGAACGTGCAACTTGCGGTACTGGCTTACAATACCTTGCACTGGATGGCTTTTATGAGTGGTAGTAAGACCCTTCGACAATGGGCGCCTTAAACAATACAAACTGTGTGGTTCGTGTAGCAGGTTTTCAGCTTTGTTATTTGTTAAGCAAGACTTTTTTGGCTAAATTTATCTTTGCCGCTAAATAATCTGATCCACCTCTGTCAGGGTGTATTTTTTGCATCAACTTACGATGCGCTGCCACAATATCTTCATCAGATGCATTGGGTTTTAAGCCTAGCACCTCATAAGCTTCTGCCCGCGACATGTTACCTTTTGCATTCGTGTTTTGCTGGTTTGACGATGATTGGTTTTTTGTCTTAGAAAAGTTTTGCCAAAGTTTGTGTAGGGTAGGGGCATGGCTAAATAATACGGGCATTAATCTTAGTATAAACGCTATTGCCACCCCGACTAGGGCAAATAAGCCGTTTAAATGACCCGTAACACCTAAGAAAATAAACACGCCTCCCAGTGCTAATAATGCCGCAGTTCTAATATATTGGGCAATCACTGCTGGAGATTTTCTTAAAAAGGCTTTAAAACAAAAATAGATAATGACAGCTAATAACAACAATAAATAAACTCGAATCACCATTTTCTCCTAGATTAATGCTCATTAGGCAATAATACCTTAGAATAAGCAGTTCCACGATAACAGTTCTATTATTTAATAATGATGCAACACGCTTTGGTACCTATATTAGGATTTGCTGCGGCCAGCGGTACAGGAAAAACCACTTTATTAGAACAAATCATACCCATTTTAAAAGCACAGGGTTTGCGAGTGGGTTTGATAAAACATAGTCATCACAATGTGCAAATTGATCAACCGGGTAAAGATAGTTTTCGTTTAAGAGCAGCGGGTGCCACACCCGTCATGTTAAGTTCCGCTCATCGTCGCGTCATGATTTCGGAATTTTCAGCTTTACATGAACCAAATTTATTTGAGGAACTTAGCTTTTTTGATCAATCGCAGGTCGATTTGATTTTAGTCGAAGGGTTTAAATCAGCCAGTTTTCCTAAGATTGAATTGCATAGAGAGGCGCTTAATCGGCCCTTAATCTATCCGAATGATCCCAATATTATTGCCATAGCGACGGATACTGACTTAAAACTTCCTGATAGATTAACGCACTTAAATATTAATGACGCAATGAGCGTAGCCAATTTTATTATTAAAACATTGATGGGATCTTTATGATTGATTTTTGTAGTCAAGAAATCAAGCCTTTATTATTAGTTGAAGACGCGATAGCAAGCATACAGGCCTCTGTCACCCGTATTAATGCACAAGAAGTTGTTGATCTAAAAAACGCTTTAGGACGGGTTTTAGCAGAGGATATTTATGCTAATGTACCAAGTCCACCGTATAAAAATTCAGCTATGGATGGATATGCTTTTTTTAGTAAAGATATTGATGGCGAATCTGCTTTTATATTAAAGCAAGTCGGAATCTCATGGGCGGGTCGGCCTTACACAGGTAAAGTAGAATCAGGTCAATGTGTGCGTATTTTTACTGGAGCTGTAGTGCCTGCTGGTTTAGATTCAGTTATTATGCAAGAGCAGGTTACTGTTAACGATGAGTTAATTGACTTTCCCGCTTCTGTCCAGCCCTATCAAAATATTAGAAATATGGGTGAAGATGTAGAGCAGGGAGCGCAAGTATTAGCAGCAAATAAAGCCCTTAACGCAATGGATTTGGGCTTATTGGCTTCGGTTGGGGTTGAAACACTAGCGGTTAATTGTCGAGTTAAAGTGGCAATCTTTTCTACGGGAGATGAGCTGCAATCTTTAGGCCAGCCATTGGGCTTAGGTCAAATTTATGATAGTAATCGTTATACTTTAAATGCTTTATTAAGTGATCCGCTATACCAAGTGACTGATATGGGTGTGCTGCTTGATGACCCTGATCTATTGGAAGCTAGTTTTATAAAAGCAGCTCAGGATTATGATGTCATCATTAGCACCGGCGGAGCTTCCGTAGGGGATGCTGATTACATCAAAGAAATCTTGACAAGATGTGGTCAAGTTAGCTTTTGGAAATTGGCTATTAAGCCAGGCAAACCTTTAGCTTACGGGAAAATTGGTGATTGTCATTTCTTCGGTTTGCCGGGTAATCCTGTGGCTGTGGTCGTTACTTTTCAGTATCTTGTTGAACCAGCACTTAAGAAACTAGCAGGTGGGGTACAGTCGAAAAAATTGCAAATCACGGCTACTAGTTTATCAGTACTTAAAAAATCTGCGGGGCGGCAAGAGTATTTACGCGGGATATTGATTCAGGATAGCAATGGCGAGTTTTTTGTCAGCTCCGCTGGTAAGCAAGGTTCACATATTTTAACGTCGATGAGCCAAGCAAATTGTTATATTGTGTTGCCAGTTGCTTGTCAGGGAGTTAAAGAAGGCGATAAGGTTAATGTAGATATTATGCCGGGGGCGAGTATTGTTTAGATTTAGGTCATCAATTCGACCCAGTATTTAGATTGTCTGGGTCGACGTCTATTTACTGATGGCTTTACACTTTTTTAACAAATTCTGATTTAAGCTTCATGGGGCCAATTCCATCAATTTTACAATCGATGTCATGGTCGCCATCCACTAAACGAATGCCTTTCACTTTAGTTCCTACTTTAACGACTAATGAAGTACCCTTAACTTTTAAATCTTTAATAACTGTTACAGTATCACCATCTTGTAACTCGTTACCGTTAGCATCTTTAATGATTTTAGTATCACTATCATTATCATTTGAACTAGCATCACTCCATTCGTGAGCGCATTCTGGACAGATGTTTACAGTTCCATCATTATAAGTGTACTCTGAGCTACACTTTGGGCAGTTGGGTAGATTACTCATGATTATTTTAGGTCATTCATTTGATAAGTTTTAAAACCGATATTGTCTACGATTAAAGCCTTTAAAGCTAGGCATTGATTAATATTTATGAAAAGTTTACTCTGTAGACTTAATTAAATACTACAACGAGACCCTTAATTAGCTGTGACCACTTTATTTCCAATACCAGAAAATCATCCTCAGCGTTTTGTATTACATAATGAAGTACATGCCAGAGCGCCTTTTATTTTAAAGTTACCTGTTAGAGCTAGTTATTTAGCGATGCTATTAACAAATGAGCAAAAATTATTAGAGCGCCAACATTTAATTAGCTTATGTGAGCGATTTGGGGTTAATCCCCCCGATAATGATGCGGATCATTTTGTGGCGAACTTTGAAGTATTTCAAATACGTTGGGAACAGCATGGTGAATTTAGTACTTATAGTTTCTATGTGCATGATACTCCAAAAGATCCTTTTGTTGATTCAGCGTTAAAGAAAGTGCCTGTTGATTGGTTATCACAATTATCGGGGCAAATGATTGTTGCGATGCACGCGACTATTTTATCTGAAGAAAGTATCAGTTATAAAGAAACTAATGATTTAACTAAGATAGCAGAATATTTTGCTGGTAATGCTGTGATAGGCTCAAAAGTGACCGGCGGTGCAGCTTCTGTATTTACTGATTTTAGGATTCATGTTGATGGTTTTAGTCGGTTATTAATCATTGATCATGATTTACGTGCTCAACAAGCGGGGCGTTTATTGCAACGCTTATTTGATATTGAAGTATATAGAATAATGGCCTTAATGGCTTTTCCAATCGCTAGGGGTTTATATCCAGCTTTGAATAAGTCAGATCGACAGTTGTACACCATTACCAATGCAATGACTAAATCTGAAAAAGATGATGCTTTATTATTAGATGAATTAACCAATTTAGCAGCAGAGATTGAGAATTATATATCGAGTAATCACTTTAGATTTGCGGCGGCTAGTGCTTATTATAAATTGGTCGGTCAGCGTCTTGATGATTTACGGGAAGATAGAATACAAGGTATTCAAACCTTGGGCGAGTTTATTAAAAGACGTTTAGAGCCTGCCATGAATACTTGTGAGTCAGTTTCGCATCGTTTTACTCTATTATCTGAAAGAGTGAGCAATGCCAGCCAATTATTAAGAACCCGTGTGGATATAATAATCGAACGGCAAAATCAAGGCTTACTCACGTCGATGAATTTGCGAGCAAAAATGCAACTGCGTATGCAACAGATGGTAGAAGGTATTTCAATGGTTGCCATTACCTATTATGCAGCTAGTATCGTTGGTAAGTTTTCTGAAGCTTTACATGCCTTCGGTTTTAAAGTTAACCCTGAGCTCGTGGAAGGTGTGTCTATCCCATTTATTTTAATTATTATTGCCGTTAATACTAAGCGCATTCATAAGATTATCGCTAATACAACTGAATAAACCTTTATATTGTTATGGGGTGCTTGAATTTTGCAGTATAGACTCAATATACTGTAACGCATTAACTGGGTGAATGTTTAATTTAAATGGAATCAATAAGATAAATAATCAAATGAATAATGATAGTGAAAAGATAGCAATTGCAAAAAGATTTGAAGCGCTGTATGAACCTTTGTTGGCTTTATGGTCACCCGATATAGAATATAGTTCAGAAGAGGAGCGATATTTAGGCGTATTTGAGAACCTTTTGGTCGGTGTGTATGGGGATTGTTACGGCGTTAACGCGGAATATAACGATGATGGTGACTTAGTAAGTGAAGCTACTGAGTACGAAGTAGAAGTGGCCCAACTAGAATCTTATGGTGACGAGGCTGAAAAGTTTATCTTTGAAATAGTGTAATGGTCAAGTTTTTTCAGGCACTGAGCGATTTGCGCTGTGACGATTTTTTAATTTGCCAATAACCCCCACTTTCTTATGACACAAATCTTGCGTTTTGGGCTTTTAGCCTGTTTAATATTCAGTTATAACGCACAAGCGACAGATTATTATGTTAGTTCGCAAGGCAATGATGATTGGTCTGGGGGATTAAAAACAGCTAACCAAACACTAACTGATGGGCCATTCCAAACCTTAGAACGGGCTAAGCAAGCGCTTAGAGGTTTAAAAAAGTCCGGTGCATTCAACGATAAAGTGACTGTTAATATTGCAGAGGGTACATACACCTTATCTCACACTTTGCATTTTAGTTTAATGGATAGTGGGTTGCCGGATCGAGAAATTGTGTGGCAAGGTGAGCAGGGTGCTAAGGTGTTGGTCAGTGGTGGTGTCGCTCTTAATTGTACGAAGCAAAATGCTAATTTGTGGGAATGTCCTGTACCGCAAGCCTCGATAAATCTACAATCATTTGATCCGCAACGTATCAAAGGCAATGCCCCCAAGTTTGAGTTATATGTCAATCAGCAAAAGCTGCACCTAGCGCGTTGGCCCGATACGGGCTGGGCGCATATTAAGTTACCCTTAGATAAAGACACTCAGTTTTCGGTGATGGAATCACTACCCATACTAGGCGCTGACGAAGTTAAGAATGCTCAGGTACATATCTTTCCTAGTAATGATTGGTATGATCAGTACGTAGCGATAGATAGTATTATTCCTGCTAACAATAGTCTTAAATTAAGTAGTGCTACACCCTTTCCTTTGGATAGTGGGCGGCGTTTTTATTTACAAAACGTACCCAGTTTATTGAATGCGCCAGGTGAATGGCTCTATGATGAAGCTACTAAAAAAATTAGTTTTATTGCGCCTGATGGTGTTAATCCCACTGAAATTGTGATGTCCTCTTTGCCTAACCTATTAGTGGCAGAAGGTATTAAAAACGTCAGTTTTAAAAATATAAGTTTTCAGTACAGTGCGGCTACGGCTATAACAGTTTCAGACTCGAATGACATCTTATTAGATCAATTGGCTATACAGCACATTGACGGCAAGGGTATCCAAATAAATTCTGGTCAGCGTGTACAACTTATTAATAGTCAAATCTCTGATATTGGTGCGCAGGGTGTGATAGTGACGGGTGGAGATAGACTGACTTTAACTTCATCTGGGCATGTTATTTATAATAATCATATACATGATGTAGCGACCACCGTATTAACGATGGCTCCAGGGGTTGAGGTAAATGGGGTGGGTGTTAGTGTTACGCATAATTTACTCGAACAAGGCTCTGGTATCGGTATTATATTAACGGGTAATGATCATCTGATTGAGAAAAATGAATTAAGTCACTTTTGCACGCAATCAGCGGATTGTGGCGCTTTTTATTCTGGTCAAGATTGGTCTTGGCGAGGCAATGTTTTTAGGAATAATTATGTGCATGACATTGTTAGTTATGGTCTGCAAAATGTTGATGTGACCAATAATCGAGTGCTTTATTCAGACACGGCCTCAGTAGGTGTGTACTTAGATGACGGCGTTAGTGGTTTTGAAATCAGCAATAATATCTTTGAGAACGCCGGTACCATGTCTATACAAGTAGGTGGTGGGCGCGATAATAAAATCTTTAATAATTATTTTAAGACTAATTATTATGCGATTATGGTTGATGACCGCTGGCCAGCTTATGATTGGAATCGGAATGCCAATAATTTAAATGCCTCTCCCTATCAAACACCACTTTGGCTGCAGAAGTATCCAGAGTTAGCTGTGCCCATGTTTAATAGAACCTGGCCAGAAGGTAATAAAATCGAACGTAATATTATGTTTTCTGGTAAGCCCAATGGCTTATTGCTACGCTATTTCGTGCCTATGCAATCCACAGTTATTGGGCATAATTTAGTGTGGGCGATAGAGGGTAAACCGACCATTGATTACAAGATATTGGATTTAAATAAACTCTTTGGTGGCGCCTCTTGGCAACAATGGCTGGCAGAAGGTATTGAACGAAATACCGTAGTTGCTGATCCTTGCGTTAGTATCGTTAATAAACAATTGCTTAGTTGCGCGACTTCTCCTATTAAAGATATCGGCTTCAAGTCTATCGATGCGGATATAGGCTTGGTAAAGTAGAAGTGAACTTTTTAAGCTATTTAAGTTAATGAATTAAATTAAAACGGTATAATGATCTAAAATAAATTTCATAAGAGTTTGTAATGGCAACGATAACTTTTGACACCCATAAGTTCGTATTAAAACTCCAAGAAGCTGGTTTTAATCAAAAACAAGCGGAAGGTTTGACAGAAGCGATGAGAGCAGCGATTGAAGAGTCTGAACTAGTCACGAAAAAGGATCTTCAGATTGAGCTTTCTCCTATAAAAGCAGATCTTAATTTACTTAAATGGATGATGGGCGCTTTAATAGCAATTGCCCTTGCTAATTTTTCTAAGCAGTTTTTGTAGTGATACGAATTTTAGCAAGAGATTGAGTATAAGGTGCACCTAAGTCACTTTAATAAAATTAATCGGCGTTTATCATCTATAAAAGCGGAAATTACTGTATTAAAATGGATGTTGGGTTTTTTAGTTGCAGGAATGGTCTCTTTACTATTTAAAGCTTTTACCATTATCTAGTTGATAGATTTCTAGCAACTGCTTAACATTCTCTTCGTCGGTATATTTATCCAAATATACTTGTCTGGCATTAGTGCCTAACCATGCACATTCATTAGGATTTTCTAACAGCCAGTTTAGCTTAGAGGCTAAGTCCTCGGCATTGCCCGGTTCAAATAACAAGCCGGTTTTACCATCTTCAATAATATCCACCATACTGCCTAGGTTTGATGCTAACACTGGTAAACCATGCGCTAGTGCTTCTACTAACACTAACGGAAACCCTTCATACCATTCGGATGGCAAAATTAAAAACGTCGCTCGTTGCATTAATAAACTAATCTCAGCAGGAGATTGCAAACCTAAAGCCTGCACATTGGCCTGATTATCGATTAAATCAGCTAACGGGCCGGTACCCGCTATCTTTAATTGAATGGGTGAAGATTGCCTATTTTCATTAAGAACACCCTCAAATCTAGGAGTAGAATTATTATTCTGAGATATATTATTAGCATCAGAGTCACTCTTAGGAATATTAAGGTGATCTAAAATCTTCCATGCCTTTAACAAGGTATGAAGTCCCTTTTCTGTGCTTAATCTCCCGACAAATAGACCAAAAGGAGGTGAAGTACGTTCGACAGGTGTTATACCCAGTAAAGGATCATTAACAAAATTAGGTTTAACAGATATCTTATCGGCCGGAAATCCTGCTTCAATAAACTTAGTCTTAGCAAACTCGGTTAAGGCTATGAAACGCGTTACTTTATGTTGCCAAGTGCCTAACTTACGATGCGTCGCCACCATGTGTGCCACTACAAAACTGCCTAATTTTGATTCCTTATAACAACCATGCAGAACCGCCTGATAGGGTGAGCCCTTAACACATAGTTCACAAATCTTACCTTCTCGCATTAACATGGCTCCAGGACACATTAAGCGGTAATTATGTAAAGTTTGTACTACAGGTATGTTAAGTGCCAAACACGCATCATAAATAGACGGACTTAATTGCGGAAAAAAATTATGCACATGCACCACATCCGGTTTAAATGCCTGTAACTTAGTGAGTGCAACCGCTTTACTACGGGTTGAATAAGTAGTGTTTAACGCGGTTCTGATTTTACTTCGTAAGCCCGATGGTAAATCCTTATTATCCAAAGACCATAACTCAACTTGATGCCCATGCGCAGCGAGTAATTTAAGTTCAGCAGCTGCTACATTATCTTCCCCACCGGCATATTGATAATAGTTATGGATAAATAGAATTTTCATTAGATTAGATGAGTTAATAGGGAAGTAATGCTATAAAGTTATTGGAATTTTTCTAAGGCAATTATTATTTGCTCTCTTGACCAAAGACACATTTCCCGTGGTATTTCGTTAGGTATAGTGTCATCAATTCTAAATAGAACATCTTGATCGAAATTGAAAGGGGCTGAAAATAAATCAATTAGTCTGAAGTCACCGGTTGTTATATCACGGTTAATAAAGTTATTTGATTTAATGTAGGTTGTTGTTAATAGATATTTAATATTTGAATTGATGAAGTTTTGCAAAACTAATTTTGTATCTTGATAACTAAGGTGAAATAAACAGTCTCTGCAAATCATTAAATGTGCTTGTGGTAATTCATCTTTTGTTAAATCTATATGGATAAAATTAGTTTGTTCATTTTTAAAGTTTGATTGATTTGCTTCAATTAGAGGCAAGACAATATCACCACCAATGTAGTTGATATTGACTGTTTTTAATAATAAACGCATCCAATTAAAATCACCACAAGGTGCATCAAAAAGAGTTTGTATAGAAAACTGTTTGATCAACTCAGGTAATTTCGTTCTTAAATTTTGAGTGCCTTCTAATGTTGAACCGTTGCCACTAACACTTTCAAAATTTCCCCAGATATTATTTTTGTATATTTCAGTGAATCTGTCTTCTATGGTTTCCATTTCAAGAATTTTTTCATTAAGTACTTTTTCACTGAACAAGCGATTAAAGAAATGTTTACCTAATTTTAAAAGCGTAGGAATTACGCCTATTGTTTTAAATGAAGTTAGGATTTTAGAGATTATTTTGTTCATATTTAAAAGTTATTTTGTAGAAGGAAGTTGGATAGATTTTTTGCTGCAATATCATTAGTGTATTCCGTAAGAAAAACTTCTCTCGCTTTGATACTTGTCTCAGTTAACCATTGTTGATCATTGATGGAATTAGCAATAATCTGAGCTGCTGAGTATACGTCATTTAAGGGCAGGGCAAGACCTACAGTGTTGTTATTTAAAATTTCGGGAATGCCTCCAACCGGGATAGCAAATACAGGTTTACTTCTGGCTAGTGCTTCTATTAATGTGATGCCAAAGCTTTCCATCGTTGCCACATGAATATAAGCTTTATGAAAAGAAATGAGTTCTGCTGCATTAGCTACAAAGCCAGCAAAATGTACTAGATCAGTTATTTTTAAGTCTCGGGCTTTATTTTCTAATAAAGTTTTATCCGGCCCATCTCCTACAAGAGTCAATGTTAATGGTGTCCCATGTGCACGCAGTGCGGCAATAATATCTAGTAAATAGCTTTGGTTTTTACGGGTTTCTAACGTACCAATATTAATTAGGTCTGCTGTCGTTTCAATAGGAGTTTTTAGGCCGGGGTCTGCTAAAAAGTTGGGTATTACTAGGGTGTTGACGTTATTAATTTTAGGTATGCGTTTGAGGAGTTCGCGTTTCATAAATTCTGAAACAAATACCAAACCATCCAGTTGGGGAAGGGTAGTTTCCTCAAAATGTTTTATTGAATGATAGAGTTTATCTGTTTTAGTTATCAACCCCTTGTCGGCCCATTCCTCAGCTTGTGAGATATTAAAGTGCGTGACCATCACAATTTTTTGGTTATTAGAAACTCTGGCATTTAGAGCGGCATTGGCAGTTAATGGGCATTGTGCGTAGACAGTACAGTGGCTGTTATTCTTTAAACGTTTTTTTAAAGCTATTTCTACAAAAAACGCATGCCAGTATCGATACCACCAAACACTTAAGGCGCCTTTAAGTAATTTACGAACTGCAAAGACAGGATAAACTAACCAAAGTGGCGCAGAGTAGGGCGTCATTAATTCGACTGGCTGGTTATGAGCGTTTAGATAATCTATTAAAGCATTAAAGTGTGTTTGTACCCCCGTTTCTCCGTTGGGGCGCATAATCGTGGCAATGATAATAGGCTGTGTCATTGAGATAACTCGAAAGCTTGTATAATCGCCTCAGTTAAGCCTTTAGCAGAGTTATCAAAGTTATATTCGGCTACTTGGGAACGACTATTGTGTGAGAATGATTGATAAAGCGTCGTATCAGATAATAATTGTGCAGCGGCTGTTGCCCATAAATCAACGTCAAGTTCACGGATAAAACCATTGTTGCCATCAATAATTAACTCACCCGAAACACCCGCATAAGGTGAAACAATAACGGGTAAGCCACTAGCACAGGCCTCATTAGCGACAACGCCCCAGACATCACCTTCGGTAGGAAATAAAAATATTTTAGCTGCGGCATAGCGGTAAGGTAATTCTGCTTGTGTGGCATAACCTAAGAAACGAGCATCAACAAATTCGGCAATTTCTGTTGCATAAGCCCGCATGTCGGCTTCTAACTCGCCACTCCCGACAAAATCAATTGAGGTTTTTCTATTTAATAATTTAGCTGTCGCAATCGCCACTTCTAGTGCAAATACTGGGCGTTTAAAGCTTAAAAAACGCCCGCAGAAGATAAAATCAACGGGGTTTGGTGCGGTGGGTTGGTTAAATGCCGCGTTGTCTGCACATAAATAGGACTTATGTAGACGATCTTCTGGGGCGCCATAGTGCTTAAACAAATCTAAAGATCCTTCACAAGCCCCCACAAAACTGGTGCTACGCTTTAAAACAATTCGACGTAAAAATCGATGCAACCAAGACAAGGTTTGTTCTGATTGAGCAGTACCATCCGTCATGGCGATATGTGGTACTCCGTTGAATGTTGCCCATGCAAACGCAAATAAATAAGTAGGGATATATCCCACTGTAATAACAATATCGGGTTTCAATTCATTGAGCTTAGACCAAATATTTAGGTCTGCATGTATAAATTGTCGACCTTTATCTATAAATTTACCAGTTAAAAAATAATAATTAAAACCATAATCTGTTGGGGCTGTTTTGGTGTCAATCTGCGGTTGTGCACAAAAAATAACAGTGGGGTCAATACTTCCAGATTCAGCTAAATTTCTCCATACCGGGATTCTGTAAGGGGCTGGGACATTAGTTACCAAAGCTACATTAATTGCTTGCATTTAATGAAATTGTTTTAAATTAAGGAAGAATTATTGTTTAAATGTCTTCTGGTTTTTTAGCATGCCATTGAAGCCCGCTACTTAACAATTCTGGATAAATATTTTGAATAAAGCCAAATTTACCATAGGCTGTTTTATTTATCATTACAAACCCCGCTCTTTCTAAAACTAATTTAAGCGATCGATAGGTAAAGTAATGTAAGTGACCACCATCGAATAATGGGTCAGTACCTATGCCTTCATTGGGTTCAGATGTAGAGGGAAAAAAGCCAAGTAATAATAGAAAACGTTTTTTGATGAAGCCTATGTTAGGCGTGTTAATTATTAGTGTGCCTCCGGGTTTGAGAACTCTAAACATTTCTTCTGTTGCTGCGTAAACATCGGGTATATGTTCGATGGTATCTGCCGTTATTATTGTGTCTATACTATTTGAAGTAATTTGTGGCATATCTTCTGGAGAGCCAACGAGTCCTAAGAAGTTTAAACCCTCTAAGTTAATGCGCGCTCTTTCAATTTGAGAAGCTGAATATTCAAGCCCAATTAGGTTTGTAAAAGTCTCTTTAAATTGATAAAGCAAATAGCCATTGTTACAGCCAATATCTAAAAGGGTGTTGCCTTGACCTGCGGAAGAAACAATGGCTTGATGGCGACTAACCGGGTATTTTGAAATTTGAATTTTATCAAAGGTTTCTTTTTGATAATCAATAGTTGAAAATTGATTATATTTTTCACTTAATCCCATGGTTATAAGCCTTTTATATTAAATATTGAAGTGTAATGACTGTTTTGTTATTTATTGAGTAAGTAGATTTATGAGTTTTTATAGATAAAATGATTGAAGTAGCTACCACTGATTCTAATAAAATCTACTAATAAATAGATGGGTAAAATTAGTTTTGGACAGTTATTCCATCCATACCAAAAACGCATTTTCAAATTAGCGGGTGAGCGCATACTGGTAAAGTAGGCAAATAAACTCTTTAAAGAAAATTCTTTAAGAACTGAGGTCATCCCTGTCGCTTCAACATAAGATAAAACCGGACATTCTTTACTCACATATATTTTGAAACCTGCGCGTGTTGCTTTAAATGTTAAATCTTCATCAGCACCATAATGAGGTAAATGTTTTTCATCGTATAAGCCAATTTTTTTAAATAAATCGATGGGAAACAAGGTGCCACGCCCCGAAGCGTGAGTTATTTCAATAATATTATTATCATTAGGGATATGGTGATCCTCAAAGTTAACAGGCGATGATGTTGCAAGTAGCCAGTTAAATCTATAACCGATATCAACAATTGCTTTCGTCTCAATATTAAGAATGGGTGACGTAATAATACTATGAGGATATTTGTCGAAAGTTTTCGCTATATTAAATAAATAATCTGATAATAATTCCGTATCATCATTTAAGGTGAGTAGCGAATCACCTTCTTGAGCGTTTTTAAGTACATATTTAACGCAACGATTAATGGCGCCTGTCCACCATAATGAACTATCCGCATTGATAACAGTTACATGAGGATATTGTTGATGTATTGCTGTTGTTGTGCCATCGGTTGAACCGTGATCACAAATGACTATGTTAAAGTTGGTATATGTTTGTTTTTGCAGGGAAGCTAAACATTTTAACGTTAAGTCTTTGCGATTAAAGACAGGTATGCATATCCAAATAGTCATTGCTAGTATTTCATATAGAGTTGAAATTTGTGTTCAATTTTTTTAAATATCGCCATACTCTTTTTTTCAATAATTAGGTAGGAAATATATGAAATAAACATACTTATGATTAAAGAGATAATCATGGGTATTAAAAAATCATGAAATATTGGATAAAGCGCTGAGGTTGAAATTAATAAAAAGGGTAAGTGATACAGATAAAAACTGTAAGATATTTTGCCCATAAAGCTCACTAAAGGTGATTTTAAAAATAGACTTAGTGGGTTGAAAGTTATTGCATACGGGATAAATAACATAGTCCCTAAACCCGTTATAAATGATTCAACTTGTGCATTATTAGTTATATTTAAGGTAAATCTATTGCCAATTAGAAGTATTGATACCAGTAAAACAATGCTTGATATTTTTGTTGTTTGATTAATGGCTTTAAGTTTATTCCAATGTTTAGATAGGAGTAATCCCATTATGAATAACGGTAAGTAGTAAAACTTCATTGACAGAAAAACCATTAAAGATGCAATTCCACGTAAGCCATCTAATTCTTCAAGTCTATTATTCATTAAATCAACTTTTATAATGTGAAATATAGGCTGATACACTTTTATCGATGCCAAAATACAGTTCAGCTAATTTTGAATTATTGTGACAAGATGATCTAAGATCTGCATTAGGTGTTTTTAGTATTATTTCTAAGGAATTTTTAATTGCATCAGCATTTGGTTCACAATAATGCAATCCCTCAAATATTTTATTAAAGTTTGAAAGTCCCGGTACATTTGTTAGTAGGACGGGTACTTCAGTGGCTATGGCTTCTAATGCTGCAATACCAAACCCCTCAACTAATGATGGCATAACAAATAAATCGGTAGCTTGTAAAAAGGGGAGGATATTATTTTGTATCCCCAGAAAATGAACTTGATTACTAATGTTTAATGCTTTTGCTAAATCTGGCTCACTGCAATCATTTTCTTTACCAATATGCAGATAAACGATGTCTTTATTTTCTAGTTTTGCAATAGCTTCAATTAAAGCCGAATGATTTTTAACCTGAGCACAATTACCGACTGTGGTTATAACAAATTGTTTATCGCTTAAATTTAATAATTTCCTATTATTTTTATAGTCTAAATCTGTAGTTTTGGTGAACCGAGTACTGTTAAACCAATTAGGAATGATTTGAGTTTCAATTCCAAAATAATTTAATTCTGTGTCCTGTACTGATTTAGATATTGCTATATGGGGTACGCCTAAAAAACATAACAATCGTCGTTGCCAAGCTCTGCGCCAGCGCAAATTACCAGTAAATTGGAATGTTGCGTGTATAGTTTTTATGCAACGTTTTGCAGGTACGCCAGCCAATAATGCAATCACTGTTACCCAAAAACTGCCTTGTTCTGTGTGAATATGGATACTATCGTATTGTTCTTTAGTAAATAATCTATATAGATTATTAAAGTAATTAAAGCTTTTACTAAAAGGTATATGGTGTAATTTAAAGCCAGCTTCCGTAAGTGTTTCGGCAAAAACTCCGACATTGGCTCCCGTTGCTAATATTTCACTATTTATCCCTTGCGCTTGCATATATGGTGCTGCGCTTAGAAGCATGGTTTCTGCGCCTGATGGGTTTAATTCACAGAGAATGTGCAATACTTTCATATTAGTGTTTTTTTAATATATCGTTGTACGCGGCAATATAGGCATCGGTAACAACGTTGATATGAAAATTTTCTTTTACATGTTTAAAGGCTGTTTTTATCAATTCGCCACGCTGAATGATGTTTGTTGTTAATTCTTGCATAGCATCAGCAATTTCTTGAGGTTTTGTGACATCTACTAAAACCCCAGCTTTACCACTATTTAAAGTCCAAGGCAGACCGCCACTATTCATCCCACCTATGACTGGTATTCCTAAAGAAATGGCTTCAATTGCAACCATTGAAAAAGATTCTTCTAAGGCTGGGTGTATTAAGATATTAATTTTGTTATTAAGTGTTGTCATTAGGTCTTTATATGATGTTTGGCCAATAAAACTTATGCCTTGATCGATATTTAATTTTTTAGACCACTGTTCGGCTGCTTCACCGACGCCATGTCCATCACCAAACATTAATAAGCGACTATTTGGGTAAGTTTGTTGATAAATGTTAAATGCTTTAATAGCCGCTTCACCATTTTTTCTACCTGACCAGCCCACTAAAATAGTAGCAAATGTTAAGTGGCCAGCATCTTGTTTTATAGGTGTATTTCGATTGAAAGCAGAATCTGGCAGTCCATTGGGTATCACTAAAATAGGCTTTCTGTAAAAGAGATATTTTTTAAGATGATCTGCTACATAAGGTGAAACGGTTGACAAATGTTTTGCTTTCCACACCGCAACATAGGCCATTAGTGTGCGGGCAATACGGAAAGGTATAAAGTTAAGTTTTAATATATTAAGTGGCGCATCATGGGCGGTAATTAAATACGGAATGTTAGTTGCTTCTGCAGCTAAAGCAAATTCATAAGTCCAGTGTGCGTGAATAATGTCTGGTTTTTCTTCTAACAGTATACTGGTCATCCATTTTGATTCTTTAGTAAAAAAAGAACGGGCAGGTCTTTTACCATACGGACCAAAGCGGATTTTTAAGCGATCACCTTGTAAACATACCTCTTCTTCAACTGAGGGATCAACTGAGCACAACAGTAAATTATAGCCACGAGCATGAAGTTCTTTTGCTAACAAATTGACCGGACTTCCACCTAAGCCTTTTGGATAAGTATGGTTTTCTGGTAATTGTAAAATATCTAAAAATTCTTTAGTTTCTATAGGACCAACAAGGGCAATAGTAAGATTTGATAAACTATTTACCATGGCGGATTAATGGCTTCAGGTTGTAATTGTTAGGTGGGTTATTATTTAAATGATTTTTTGAAATTAAATTAGCTGAAACAATAATATAAAGTAAAAAGATATTTAAAGCATCTAGGCCTTTAAAAAATGATGATTCAGTAAAGTTATGCAAAAGAATCATAATAAAACCCGTGTTTAAAAAAATGAAGTCTGCTTTATTTATTGTTTTTATTTTTATTAAATTTAAATAAGTTTTCAACAAAATTAAAAAAAGAAGTGCCGCAGCAATTATCCCGCCTTTAATGATTAATTCTATATAACCATTGTGTAAATGGGACATTTGTATGTGATATCTTTTTGTGAGTAATTCTAAATTATCAAAACCATAGCCAAATAATAAATGATCTGATAGCGCTTTGAAACTAACCGACCAGAGACGGGTTCGTCCAGAAAAATTGCTACTTCTACCCGCTGAATTAAAAGCAGTATTAATGATTTCATCGGGACTCATAAAAAAAGTGACGACAATAATACTGAAGAAGATAAGTGATATAACTACCAGAACTTTAATAGATTTGTTAACACGACTTAGATAAGTATAATGAATCGTCAGGGCAATAACGATAAATGATGTAATTATGTTTGTCATACTGTCTGCTTTTATGATGACAAAAAATGCTATTAAGATTGAAAATAAAACTAGCAGTTTTTCTGATTTATTTTTCGATAAGATGTATAAATTGCATGATAGCCAGATTAATATTCCGGCTAAGGTGCCCAAACCATTGGGGTGTGATGTAATGCCTATCCAGCGAGGTTTACCAAAGTCTCTAATATTGATCCCTAGTTGTGGATAAACCAGAGCTATAAAGATACTGGCTAAGGTCATCAGCAAAAACAACCAATATAACCAGCGAATTAATTTAATTCTGCTTTCGTTAAATGCTAAAACACTGAGGATTGTAATGAGCATACTGGCAGATAGAAAAGTAAAATCTTTTACTACTTCAACGGGATTGCCAGCCCAAATTGCAGAAACTAATGTAAATAAAATTAAGAAAACTAAAGTCTTGCTGTTTTGACAGATATTTAAAACTTGTTGAATGTTAAACAAGAAAATAATCGAGGTCATTAAGATAAATGCTCTATGCAACGGAAACCTTAATGCGCTTGGGTTTATAACCGTATCTAGACCAAAAGCACCCCAGAAAAGTGTGACGCAGAGGGTGATAATAGTCAGTGTTTGCAACCTATAGGATGTATTCATGGCTCATTTTGTAATTGTTGAGACAGTCCATTAAATTTTTAAATCTAATTGTTCTTGTATTACGGTCACCATATTTTTATAAACTACGGTAGCTTCAAGATGTGTTTTTGCATACTCAGCGGATTGATAGCCTAATTCATTACGTTGTTCAACGGTTAAACTCAGAATATAAAGTGCGACGTCAGCCACTTCTTTGGGACTTTTGATAATAAAAAGCCCCGGAATATTGTTAAAGATATGCTCAAATCCAGTTTGGTAATTTGATATGTGTGGTACTCCACAAGCTAGGCTGATAGGAAGTCGATCTGATGAGTACATCGCGATTTCATCAAATTGTCCCCAATTTACACTCATCCATGCGTCTCGGACAATGATGTCTTGTTTGTTGAAATCGATAGAACCTCTACAATAGCTTTCTGTTTCCCAGCCTTGTCCTGCACCATAAAGAGCGAATCTATCTCCTAAATGTTTATGAAGTGCCTGAGCGGTTTGTTTTCTACTTCGACCACCAGGCATAAATAACCAAGGTATCCTTTTAAGGCAAGTTAGATTTGCAATCATTACTGCATCAAACTGCCTTGTTAAAGTAGGAGTCCATGGTTTACCAAAACGAGAAGTATCGTAGGAGTGAGTTGCATATCTTATTTGTTTCGCTCCTGCTTTCTTTGCAAGTTCGGCAATATAGCCGGTTCCACCCAGAAAACACATATCAGATTCAGCAAAAACTGCTTTAATGGTGGATCCCATGCGTTTAACAAAGAAACCATAGGGGTCTTCTTCATATAATACAAACTTTGGTTTGCTGGGTATTGTCTTAAGTTTTTGTAAGTAAGATTTATCCATGGGATAGTTGTTACCAGGATGTTGAATAAAAATAACATCCGGTGCAAATTCAAGTGCTGTTTTGTAGAGTTCATCCAAAGCATCTTGATGGCAAGGTAGCTCTTTTTGTCTTACCAAATATGAATAGGCTTTATACTCAGAAAATACACCTTCTTGGTGTAGTTTTTCAAAGGCCATTCTAGGTCCAATTTGATCGCCTTCTGTGCCTTCATTAGGAATGTAAAACCAACGCATTTGTAATCTCTGTGTTCTTAAGTAATAGAAGGAAAAGCTTTAGAAAATATAGTCGATTGCTTAATCAAGTATCTAATCGCTGATAAGTATATAGCAATGTTTCTTGTGATAATAAACCCGATTAATAAACCAATCCCCCCAGAGGCTATTTCTACAATTAACTTGATTATGTTTGAAAAACTGGGGTCTAAAAGTTCTATTGCTAATTGGATCATGCCAGCACTGCTTAAGCTAACAATCCCAATGCAGAGCGATATGATGAGTATTTGTTTTAAGGTTATGCCTAATAGTTGTGGAATTTTAATAAGCATTATGAGTAGGCGTATCCATTCTGTTATTACTACTGCAATTGCAATAGTTAAGGCTGTGCCATTGGGCGCGGACCAAACTAATTGAGCAATAAGTAGTATTAGCATAGAAACTTGAATGCGCATTTTTAAACGCAATTTATTCATGGAATCTAAGGTAACTCCTGCCACATGTGAGATATAAAGTGGTCCAATTGACCATGAAAGTATTTTTAATAAAGCGATGCTATCTAACCATTTATCACCTAACAGAACAATGACGATATCAGTAGCTGCAACATAGATCCCGGCGCTGATTGCAAAGGCATAACTCCCCACTAAAAGTATACTGAGTTGAAAGCTGATGGCTTGTTTATCATGTTGATTAGATAACGAACTTAGGATGGGAAATAGGGCTTTGGTTAATATATTAGCCGGTTGTTGAACCGGTAAATTAGCTAAAAGAATGGCGCGGTTATAAAATCCTGCGCTTGTTGCGCCCATTAATTTACCAATAATGAGCGCATCTAAGTTTGACGATAAAAACTCTATAAAGCCGATCACCGAATAGCGGCCTCCATAGTTTAAGAAGTGTTGGCGTTGGTTTTTAGTATGAGAAAATTTTAATGGATATCTAGCTATGATGTAGCTTAGCAATGCATTGATAGTCATTTGTGTCATAAACGCAGCTACCAAAGCCCAAACCTCTAAATCATAGTATGCGGCTGTTAGGCCCACTAAGCCATAACCAACCACATAAGAAATGATATCTATAATGGCTAAAGCTTTAAATGCGGTATTTCTTTGTAAAAGCCCTGTAGAAACCGCTGCAAATCCGCCAATGATAAAGTTAAGTGATAATGCTCTGATCACGTTCCCAAGTTGAGGCATTTGATAAAAATATTCAAATAGGGGGGCGGCTATTTGCACTAGTGTAAAGAATAATAGGGAAATACCCAGAGATACGGATAATGCCGCAGCAATATCACCTTCTTCTAAATTAGGTTTTTGGATGATGGCAGGGCTTGTCCCCATTTGAGCAAAGTAGCTAAAAAAACGTAGGCATACATTAGCAACCGCTATTAGGCCAAAGTCAGCAGGCTCCAGTAGTCTGGCCATCACTGCCATAAAGATGAGTTGAAATCCAGTAACGGTTATTGTAGAAAATGATCCCCAACCAATGCCTGATGCTAATTTTTTTAGGTTTGACATTTTGGTTAAAAAACCTGATTAACTTTGTCTGCCTTAATCTTGGGTAAATAATTTAAGTAGGCAGGAAGTTTGTCCATGATTTAGCTGTGTTATTGGGAGCGTTGTGGCTATTTTAAACTCTAATAATACTCGTTTTTGGGCTTATTAAGTATTACAGAATTGTGACTTTTGATTGATATTTCACAAACTTTATAATCATTGCACTTAAAATGGTTTGGTTTGAAGAGAAGTTTTGCGTGAATAATGCTGCAACTATTTATTTGCTTGGCTCACTTAGGCAAGGATCAATGTATTACTGTAAAATACGCGCTATCAAATAGATTGTCTCTCGTTTTTAATTACTCTCATCAACATGTTACGAATTACCGAACTCAAACTCCCTTTAGACCATTCAGAAGCTGATCTTAAACACGCTATTATCAAAAGGCTAGGTATTAAGGCAGAGCAGTTGGTTTCTTATAAGGTGTTTCGACAAGGCCATGATGCCAAGCTTCTTTAATGCTAGCACTTATTTCTATTAACGTTATTTTTGGGATAAGTTTAGATATAATTAAGCCCACTGAACCGGCTGTAAATGCACTGATACCGTAAATAATAATGGCAGTTGTATGTGAAATGTTAAGTTGATAATACCATGCTGCGGATAAACACCCCATGATGATGCTAACATTAACTATGTCTATTTGAAGGACTCTAAAAGGAGTTAATGCGATATAAAAAAACGTCTCATAAACTCATGAAATATAGCCGTCATAACTGTTATTGATACTGTCAATGTATAAGTTAAAATTTCATTTGATATGAGTTCTACATAATAAGCTGACAGCGATAATGTGACAAAGACACACCAAAGAGGGAAAAAAATAATATATTGCCCAGCTAGCATGGTGCTGCAATATTTTAATTTGTCGAGTTTTTCAGGTGCAAAAATAGTCATTTGTGTTGTGACTAAAGCATTAGCAATACCGACAAATAATAATATTGCCGCAAAGCCAATACCATAGAGACCATAACTTTCTTTACTGGTTAATTTAATTAACAAAAAACCGATACCTAAATTACTTAAGCTAATGATGCCTTGATCAATAATGCCGAATAAGGCATCTTTTTTAACAGTTGCCATTAGATAGACTGTGAATATTTAATGTCAAAGGCTTAAATGGGGATGACGAAACCGTTAGAATCTGATCTGTATTTATTAGGCTAACAAGGATTTTATCCATGATTTGGTGGCGTTATTCGGGGAATTTTTTCACTTGATTTTCAGTCTATTATAATACTCGTTTTTTGTTTGTTATGTATTACAGTATTATGACTTTTGGTTAGAGTATGTGAAACTATATCTTATAACCGCCTTAGTAAAATCAGATATCCATAAACATCATGGGTAAACCATACGTTAATACAAAATAACTGAACGCCAAAATAACACTTGTGCTCATTTTGGTCATAAACGACTGACGCAAAATATAGCTTAAGACAGCAATATACCAAACCACTAAGACAGCACCGATTGCGATTGATATTTCTTCGGCATCTTTATAATGTCTCATAACCATATAAAAATAGAGTCCTTCTGTCATAGTCGCCAAAGTCATCATGAAGTTTTCGCAGATAAAAATAGCCGTATACATCTGACTAAAGTACTGCCACTTTTTAAAAATCAGTAAATAAGTAGCAATCGATGAAAAAGCCATTATGGTACGCAAAGAAACTTCTAAGGTACCATCAGCAAAATCTGCTATCAAGCCTTCCACGATAATGCCTGAGACAAGATAAAAAATAACCGCTTTCCACATAAAAGACTTAGATGGAAATAACTCAATAGGATTATTTCTAAACCAACACAAAGAGAGATATTTGATTAATAAATTCATTTGAAAAAAACTCTTACTTAACTAAAACAGATATTTAAAACAGGGTGAAAAAATTCAAGCCACTACTATTATACGTAATACAAGAACTCATTGGGTTAAGATTACGTGACTATAAAAGGCATTATTTAATTAAAAACAAACTCGCTAAGCCCAAGAAGATAAAGAAACCCATTGAATCCGTGATAGCCGTTAAAATAACACTAGTACCCACAGCTGGATCTTTATCAAATTTATAACGTAATAAGGGAATAGCCAAGCCTACCACAGCGGCTAAAATTAAATTAATAAACATCGCCACAGCCATAACGACTGATAGCGAGGCATCCCAATACAACAAGAAACTTAACCCACCCATAATCAAACCAATAAAA
The DNA here is from genome assembly GCA_903873165.1 of uncultured Methylococcaceae bacterium. Lineage (GTDB taxonomy): Bacteria > Pseudomonadota > Gammaproteobacteria > Methylococcales > Methylomonadaceae > Methylobacter_C. Next base: position 27,511 of record CAIQNQ010000145.1, read on the forward strand.
GTCCCATTAATCAAAGATAAGCCCAGTTCTTTTTTAATCAACCGACCGACATTATTCGCATTGATATGCCCTAATGCTAAAGAACGGATAATCAACATACTGGTTTGATTTCCCGTATTACCGCCCATTGCGGCAATAATCGGCATCAGCGACGCCAAAGAAACCAACTGTAAGATGATGTCTTCAAACACCCCGATAATTCGTGTCGAAATAAAGGCAGTACCGATATTAATTAATAACCAACCCCAGCGATTTCGAGCGCTCTTCCAAACACTAGAGAATAAATCTTCATCTTCGCCTACCCCAGCTTTGATCAACAAATCTTCGTCTGATTTTTCACGGATATAATCAAGGATATTATCCACACACAATCGACCTTGAAGACGTCCTTCACTATCGACTACGGGCGCAGAAATTAAATCATAACGCTCAAATGCTCTAGCCGCTTCTGATGTCTCTTGATCAATCTGAAACCGAATAAAATCCGTTACCATCACATCAGAAACTTGTTGCATCGGCAAATGGGTTAATAATCGCTGCAATGGCAAAACGCCTTGCACTTTATCGAACTGATCAACCACAAACAATTTATCTGTATGACTAGGGAGTTTACCTAACTTTCTAATATAACCAATAATCGCTTTTAAATTAAGGTCTTCCCTGATGGTAATCATGCCAAAATCCATCAAAGCACCGACTTGATTTTCCTGATACGACAAGATGTCGTCTAAATGCTTTCGCTCCTCATTATTAAGCGTCCTGAGAATCTTCAGCATTGTCCGTTTAGGCAAATCTGAAGCAATATCCGCTAACTCATCGGCATTTAAATTACCCGCTACCGTCGCTAATTCTTCTACTTCCATAATAGAAATCAGTGTATGCCTAACAGCATCAGACACTTCTAATAGGACTTGACCTTCATGCTGAGCCTTAACGGCATCCCAGGCTATTTGACGCTGATCTAAAGGTAAAGACTCTAAAATATACGCGATATCCGCCGGATGTAAATGTTCAAATTTTTCCTGCAGACGGACTTGATGTTGATTATGCAGTAAGGCTTCAATCAATTCATGATTGGCACCAGGACCTCTTTCAACTAATGATTTTTCTAAGTGCTGTTTTTCAAGCAAATTGATAACTTCTTGAAGCTGATGCTCTAAGAATTGCGCCGAATGTGTTTTTTCAGTAGCTTGCATAGTACACTGCTCTTTAATAATTAAAGATGAAACATCAGCCCTCACCCAACCGCTTTTAATTCTCTATTTAGGGTATATAGAAGCCTAAATCAATACCATATTATCTCTATGTATCATTTCTGAATCATCTGCATACCCCAAAATATTTTCAAATTCTGAGCTACTTTTTCCAGCTATTAATAAAGCATCCGAATAACCATAATTAACTAAACCACGGGCAATCTCAACGCCTGTTTCACTCAAACATGAAACTAACTCACCGCGTTCAAATTTACCTGACACTGATTTAACACCCACTGCTAGGAGGCTTTTACCCTCTGATTTAAGTACCCTTACCGCACCCGTATCTAAAACTAATTGACCTTTCACCTGCAAATGTCCTGCAAGCCAACGCTTTCTAGCCACTAAAGGTTCAATATCAGGCAAGAAATGCGTACCTAATTGAGTACCAGCAATCACTTCTTCTAAAACATTTTCAACCACACCTGCCGCAACAACTGTAGCAGCACCCGACCTAGCAGCTAAACGCGCCGCACGTACTTTAGTAGACATTCCACCTCTACCTAAACCACTCCGGCTATCACCGGCCATTGATTCTAGTCGTTCATCATTAACACTGATTTCACTAATTAACTGGGCATCAGGGTAAACACTGGGATCACCGGTAAATAAACCTTTTTGATCGGTTAAGATGATTAATAAATCAGCTTCAACTAAATTTGCCACCAAAGCAGCTAACGTATCATTATCCCCAAAGCGAATTTCTTCGGTTGCAACCGTGTCATTCTCATTAATAACGGGAACAACACCAAAACTCAATAACGTTAATAAAGTACTGCGAGCGTTTAGATATCTCTGCCGATTTGAAAGATCATCGTGGGTTAATAATATTTGAGAGGCATGTAAACCATGTTGCTGAAAATTATCATCAAACACCCGCACCAACCCCATCTGCCCTACTGATGCAGCCGCCTGTAATTCATGCAGCAAAGTGGGGCGAGTCTTTAAACCCAAGCGACTCATCCCTTCAGCAACCGAACCTGAAGAAACCAAAATCACTTCAATGCCTCTAATCCTTAAATTAGCCATCTGCTTTACCCAAGCAGTGATAGCAACTTGATCCAAGCCTTGCCCACCCTTGGTGAGTAAAGAACTTCCAATCTTTACAACAATGCGTTTAACACCCGCAAAATTATTCCTGCTCACTAATATTCCGCCGTTGTTCTTCCAAAAAGTTCATTATGGCAAACATGAGATCTCGTGTCCCTTTGCCATTAATGGCCGCAATTTTAAACACCGGCCCAGCCCATGCCAATTCATCGACAATGGCCTGACAAATAGTGTCTATTTCATCATAGGGCAATCTATCTGTTTTATTTAACACTAACCAGCGCGGTTTATTAGCTAAATCATCACTCCACTTTTCAACTTCATGAATAATTTTTCTAGCCGCCTCAACCGGAGTATCCATACTTTCATAGGGAGCGACATCAATCAAATGCAACAACAAACCAGTTCGAGATAAATGCTTTAAAAACTGCAAACCTAAACCAGCACCCTCTGCCGCGCCCTCGATCACACCCGGTATATCAGCGATAACAAAACTGCGCAAATCATCTACACTGACCACGCCTAAATTAGGATGCAAAGTAGTAAAGGGATAATCGGCCACTTTAGGCGTCGCCGATGAAACCGAACGAATTAAACTAGATTTACCCGCATTCGGCATCCCAAGCAAGCCCACATCCGCGATCAACGTTAATTCCAATTGTAGAATACGATGCTCACCTTCAGAACCTTTACTGGCTTTTTGTGGTGCTCGATTAATACTACTTTTAAAGCGCGTATTGCCTAAACCATGAAAACCACCCGATGCCACTAAGAGTGTTTGACCTAATTCAGTTAAATCACCAATCACTTCACCCGTTTCTTTATCGGATACCTTAGTCCCTAAAGGTACTGGCACAAAACAATCATCACCTTTTCTTCCGGTACAATTTCTACTCATACCATTCTGTCCACGCTGAGCTCTATGCACTGCATGATATCTAAAATCAACTAAGGTATTTACATTTTCAACGGCCACTAAAAAAACGCTACCGCCATCCCCCCCATCGCCACCATCGGGACCACCAAAGGGGATATATTTTTCGCGTCGAAAACCAATGGTACCATTACCACCGTCCCCCGCTTCTACCTTAACTTCCGCCTCATCAACAAATCTCATAACCTAAACGCCGCCACACTCAAAACCAACTGATAAAAACAAAAAAAGCCCCGTCTTAAAGGACGGAGCTTTTTTAAAGCTTTCGGGTTAATATAGATAACCCTATCTCATAGCCGTTTACAATCAATCTATACGTTTTAAGCTGTAACGATGCTGATATATTTACGACTATTAGGGCCTTTAATTTGGAAAGCCACTTTACCATCTGCCGTAGCAAATATAGTATGATCCTTACCAATACCTACATTTTCACCAGGGTGAAACTGTGTACCACGTTGACGAACAATAATGTTGCCTGCTATAACTGATTCACCACCGTAGCGTTTAACACCTAAACGCTTTGCATTAGAATCACGACCGTTTCGGGTACTACCACCCGCTTTCTTATGAGCCATTTGTAACTCCTATATCTTTTAAGCAGAAATGCCAGTAATCTGGATTTCTGTGTAATATTGACGATGCCCCTGTTTTTTCATATGGTGCTTACGTCTTCTGAATTTAATTATTCTTACTTTGTCATGTCTACCTTGAGACAGTACAGTCGCTGTAACTTTACTACCTTCAAGGAAAGGAAGGCCTACTTTAACAGCTTCGTCTGATTGAATCATCAGTACTTTATCAAATTCAATGCTGTCGCCAACGCCTAGCTCCAACTTTTCTATTTTTAAATAAGTACCTTCTTCAACGCGGTACTGTTTACCACCTGTTTGAATTACCGCATACATCTGAGCAAGCTCCATCAAGCATTAATCTATTAAAATTTAATCGACAATTATATTTTTAAAAACACATCTAGTCAATCAAAATTCACTTTTAAAGTTATAATACTACAAACAATGCGTTTACAATTCCATTCGCACTCCAGCAAATTTTTAATCACATCGGCACTTAATTTTATATTACGTTATAATATCCATAATAAGTGTACATCTTATATAGTGCATCGTTATTATAGACAACAAAAACTCAACAGGGCCGGCTTTCAATAAATGTCATTGCAATCACAACTAGACCCAAACATCAAGACACCAATCGATTTTAATTTAATCAAAAACTTAACCTCTAACGAAGTCAAAGCCGTTGATCAACTTATTATCGATGAACTCAGCTCAGATGTTATTCTTATTAATCAAATGGGGCATTATATTGTCGGGAACGGCGGTAAAAGATTGCGTCCTATGCTACTGCTATTGGCGGCTAAAGCCCTCGGCAATGTCGCAACTAACCATCTAACGCTAGCCGCTGTTATCGAGTTTATTCATACCGCTACCTTATTGCATGATGACGTAGTGGATGAGTCTGATTTAAGGCGAGGCAAAGAGTCTGCCAATGTAGTATGGGGCAATGCCGCTACTGTGTTAGTAGGTGATTATCTATATTCTAGTGCCTTCGAAATGATGGTAAGAACTGGCAATATGCGGGTAATGGAGATATTATCCAAAACCACCACAGCCATTGCCGAAGGTGAAGTTCTTCAACTATTAAACTGTAATAATCCAGAAACCACAGAAAATAAGTATCTAGAAGTCATTGCCCGAAAAACGGCTATTTTATTTAGTGCAGCTACCCGCTTAAGTGCCGTTATAGTGGACGCCACTGTCGAAGTAGAGGAGGGCTTAGCTCAATACGGTCAACACCTTGGTATAGCCTTTCAGTTGATTGATGATGTCTTGGATTACAAATCCAGCCCAGAAGATTTAGGTAAAAATCTAGGCGACGATCTAGCTGAAGGCAAACCAACCTTACCATTAATTTATGCCATCCAAAATGGCTCAGTAGAAGACGCTAAAATCATCATTGAGGCCATACAAAATGGCAATCGTGAGGCGTTTAATGACGTATACACAATAGTTAAAAAAACCCAAGCCATTGCTTATACTGAGCAACGCGCTGATGAAGAAGCCGAAAAAGCCATTAATGCTTTAAATATTCTACCCGCTTCGGAGTACAAAGATGCTCTCATCTTACTCGCGAAATTCTCTGTTCAACGAAACCACTAATTGAAACACTTATGACTAATTGGCGCCTTTCCACTACCGAAAAAACATCGGCGATTGAAATTGAAACTTGGACTAAAGACAACCTTACCCTTACCTTAGAAACCGTTTGGGACAGTGGCTCTGCATTAATAGAAGCCAATGAAAAACCTAACATTGACTTAACTAACACTGATGGCATCGATATTTACATTATTGAATACCCACTAGAAATTGAAGAGCTTTGTGAAGGTGAGACTCAAATCATTCATCCAGATGAAATATCTTTGGAAGAAGAAAACCGTTTAAATGATTTGATTGAATCCGCAGACGACACTGACGTTTTAGAAGCTGAAGGCTGGGAACTTGAAGACCATGAACTTTATTTCCACGGCGTATTAAAACTAGAAGCTGTTAATTAAATCACTTTCCTTGTAATAGCACAGAATGTCCAAGGCCGTACAGCCAATGTCGGTGCAGAATAATAATGCCGTATAGACACGCTGCCCATCAATTTCTCCTGCCAGTTCAAAGCGTGACAAATCATCAAAACGGACTTTGTCCGCAAACTTGCGCGGTCGGCCTTTGGCTTTTTGTTCACCAGTATATAACCAGTGCAGATCAGCATCATGCCGTAACTGGTACGCCCACTTTTGGGTGAAAAACTGGCATCGATTGCTGCCACCCATTCGCCACTATTCGGCAAGTCCTTCAAGCTCAGCAGGTTGAAGGTAACAAAATCGAACGAGCGACGAAACCATCTCGAAAAGGTTTTTTCATTCAGA
>CAIQNQ010000146.1 GCA_903873165.1 uncultured Methylococcaceae bacterium
ATCGGGGTGTAGCGCAGTTTGGTAGCGCGCCTGCTTTGGGAGCAGGATGTCGGGGGTTCGAATCCCTCCACCCCGACCAGTTTAGCGCTTGTAGCTCAACCGGATAGAGCACCGGCCTTCTAAGCCGGGGGTCGCAGGTTCGAGTCCTGCCAAGCGCGCCATTCAGTAAAAAAATCCAATATTATGGTGAGCGTAGCTCAGTTGGTAGAGTCCCGGATTGTGATTCCGGTTGTCGCGGGTTCGAGCCCCGTCGTTCACCCCATTTAAAACAACATCTTATATTGTTTTAAAATTTCAATACGAATCTATTTGGTGCAATTCAGATGCACTGATAAATTTACATCAACTCCCTCCAAAGCTAATAATCTCACCTTAAAAAAATAAAAGTGAAATTATGGCTGCCTATATTAAGCTAGGCGCAAAGGCCATCAAACCGACATTCCTCACCCCCTGCTATTCAGAAGTGTCGATCAGTTCTGGTAACCCCAATTCATCAACCATGCCTGCGACGAGACCCAAATGATCCAAGTCATAACTATTGTAGCATTTAAGGTACTTAACAAACAAAACTCACCCAAAATAAATGGAATATAACTTTATCCAAAAATTATTAGTGCTAGAATATTGCCTAGGTTTTATTGCCCCTATTTAACCACACTGTGGAGCTGACTTAAAAATGACTCGATTGCTATTAAGCATCTTATTATTGGTCATGATTACCTTTTTAGATGCTTGCGACAACAGCACATCTAACATTAAGCCAGACAATAATGATCTTGGCTATCAACCAGGTTCACCTACTCAACCACGGCTCCCTAGAAATTACAAACCAAGCACTTATTCTGGCGTATTTCAAAAACCAGGTGAATTAGAACCCGCTGTGGAGTTTTGGCGTAAAACTTATGTATCTTGGTATCGCTCGCAAGTCGCTATTCATGATGACAGATATTTAAACGTGATCTATGAAGTAATCAACATTCCAGGTGATGTAGCAGAGAGCTTAACCACTGAACAAAAAGAATTAGTTAAAAATCGTCGTGATTATTGGCGTAGCTATTTAGTGTCATTAGAAAGTAAAGTGCGCAATAACGACTCTTTAAGTGACACTGATCAACAAATCATCGATAAGTTTAGACTAACTGGCAAACCCATTAGCTTCACTATAAAAGGTGCTCCAGAAAGAGTTAGATCACAACGCGGCACTCGTGAACGCTTTTTAAAAGGCATGGAGATTAGTCACCACTACGAAAAACAATTTAAAAAAATATTTCATGAACACGGCTTACCAGAAGACTTAGCCTACTTACCCCATGTAGAATCATCATTTCAACCCAGTGCCAAATCGTCCGCTGGCGCAGTTGGCATGTGGCAATTTACCAAATCTGCGGCAAAAACTTTTATGCCCGCTGGTGACAAAGTTGATCAACGTTTAGACCCTATCGCCTCTGCACAAGGTGCCGCTAAGTATTTAAGCCACGCTTACAAAAAACTAGGTGACTGGCCTGCTGCGATCACTTCTTACAATCATGGTATTGGTGGTATAAAGCGTGCGCAAAATCAAGTGGGACGCAATTTCGTGGATATTGTCGAAAATTACAATGGCCCAGCATTTGGTTTTGCTTCTCGCAACTATTATGCGCAGTTTTTGGCCGCCCGTGAGATTGCTAACAATCCAAATCTTTATATACGTTAAACCCACTAAAGAATATTGTACAAATTAACATTGCCAAAAATATCAGCAATTCCCAATTTAAAACCCTGCTAAACTTAAAGTAATTTCGAATGACGACAGGAAAGCCGCTATTAATACAAAAGCCACTACAGAAGCCAAACAAAAATTTTCATTTAATGCAGTCATTTCAAGTATTGCGA
>CAIQNQ010000147.1 GCA_903873165.1 uncultured Methylococcaceae bacterium
CGTCCAGCGGCCCAGCCCTGCACGGAATTGAGGCGGTGATCGCCTTCGCTCAGGATATAGGCCAGCCACACAACAACAAGCTGTCCAAGGCTCAGTCCCTGCCAGTTCCCGTGCGTCGGAAAATGCTTGTCCAGCAATGCCACCACCTCCATTTTTTCCATTTGTGCCAACAACAGTGGTATGTCGTCCGACCGTTCAATTCTCGCTATGTTAGGTACTGTGCTCATGGCAAATTAGAGTAGTTTGCCATAATCTTATGAACAGGGTGTAAAATTGAGCGAACCGTGAGAATAAACAATAAACAATGATCAAGGATGATGGAGAAATGGATTTTTTAGATATTTTTGGACAGCTTGACGATCCCCGTATTGAACGAAAAAAGTTGCACCCGATGCCTGAAATACTGTTACTGACGTTATGCGCAGTGATCTGCGGTGCAGAAAGCTGGGATGACATAGAGCTATTCGGCAAATCGAAGTTGATGTTTTTACGGCAGTATCTGCCGTATGAGTCCGGTATTCCGAGCGACGACACTTTGCGGCGATTTTTCTGCGCCATTGACACGACGCAGTTCCAGCGCTTGTTTGTCGAGTGGGTCCGTGCGTGGTTGAACCCTGAAGTGGCGGGCAAGGTGGTGGCGATTGACGGCAAAACGCTGCGCGGCAGCCATGATGGTGGGCAATCGCCCATCCACTTGGTGTCCGCCTTTGCCAGCGAAGCGGGGATCGTCTTAGGCCAAGTTAAAACCAACGAGAAATCCAATGAAATTACAGCCATTCCTGAGTTGTTGGACTGGTTGGATGTTCGCGGCGCCATCGTGACCATTGACGCGATGGGCTGCCAAAAAGCCATCGCCGAAAAAATTATCGATAAAGATGGTGATTACTTATTAGCGCTCAAAGGTAATCAAAGCGGGTTGCATGATGATGTGCGCCTGCATTTTGAACAACCCGCTCCGGTCTCCTTGGCTAGGATGACATCTGCTGAAACGATTGATAAAGGTCATGGCCGCATCGAAGTCCGGCAGTGTCGATTGAGTAATGATATCGACTGGCTCAGGGAGCGTCATCCTGAATGGAAAAATCTAAGCAGCATTGTCGCAATTAATTGCCAGCGGCAGGTCGGCGACACGGCAACCCAGGAAACCCGATACTTTATTAGCAGCTCGCAAGCACCAGCAGACCGGATGCTTGCCGCCGTGCGTTTGCACTGGGGCATAGAAAACCAGCTACATTGGGTATTGGACATGTCGTTCGGTGAAGACCAAAGCCGCATACGCAAGGATAATGCCCCGACGAATGTCGCCATTATCCGCCATGCAGCCTTGAACATGATCAGGAAAACCCCAAAGAAACGTATGAGTGTCAAACGTATGCGTAAAGCTGCTGGTTGGGATGACTCACTACTAACCGAAATTTTGGCTCAGGTAATTTAATGAGGTGGCCCTGATAGTGGACCCCGAAATCAGGACAATAGATTAAGATATACTCTGTCGTGAAATAAGGTCAGAAAATGAGTGAGAGTAAACGTAAGGTATTTACCGGCGCACAAAAAGCCAAGGTTGCCTTAGCTGCGGTTAAGGGCTTAAAGACCATCAACGAGATTGCGCAGGAATATGGTGTACATCCAACTCAAGTGAATCAATGGAAAAAGGAATTGATGGATAATGCAGGTAGTCTATTTGAGGGTAAACGAGGGCCGAAACCGACTAATGAACACAGCGATCCAGATCGGCTGTACGCAAAAATTGGACAATTAAACATGGAACTGGATTGGCTTAAAAAAAGTCTGGGATCAGCCTGTAAAAGAGCGGCAATCATGGATAGACCCCATTGCTGAATTAGTGCTATCTAAGCAATGTAAGCTACTCCATGTCACCCGTTCTGTCGTGTATGCACAGAACAAGCGTCTGTTAAAAGCGGTTGATAAGGATGAGTCCGAATTGCTACGGTTACTTGATGAAAAGTATACACGACATCCTTTTTTTGGCTCGAGGCGGATGACTCAATACCTGTGTGAAAAAGGGTATCAAGTGAATCGCAAACGGGTTCAGCGATTGATGCAAACATTAGGCTTAGCCGGCATGGCTCCTGGTCCCAATACCAGTAAAGCACATCCGCAACACAAGATTTATCCATACCTGTTAAGAGGCGTCGACATCGTCCGCCCCAATCAAGTATGGAGTACTGACATCACCTATATCCGGTTGCCACGTGGCTTTGTTTATTTAGTAGCCATCATTGATTGGTATAGTCGAAAAATACTCTCATGGCGTTTATCGAACACCATGGATACCGTGTTTTGTGTGGACTGTTTGGAAGAAGCGATCGATGCTTACGGAACACCTGAGATTTTTAATAGTGACCAAGGTTCACAATTTACCAGCACTACTTTCATTAGCGTATTAATCAGCAATGACGTCACCATCAGTATGGATGGTCGTGGTCGAGCACTGGATAATATTTTCGTTGAGCGGCTATGGCGAACGGTTAAATATGAAGAGGTCTATTTGAAGCAGCATGACAGCGTACAGAGCTTATTAATGGGATTGACGGACTACTTCGTGTTTTATAACCATGAACGTTACCATCAATCATTAGGTTATAAAACACCTGATGAAGTCTATCGAACAGCTATGGGAGGAGGTGCAAAAATTATAGATAAATATGAATGTACAAAAATATCTGTTCATCTGTAACGAATATGGGACAGCGCCATTCAGCTGGAATGTAAACAGAGTTCTATCTTAAACTAAAGCAATATTTGTCTGGACAACAGGGTCCACTTTAGTTGTTGGTTATATGCTAAGAGAAAATATTTTATAAATTTCAAAGAAGAACTGATTTATACCTTTGATTATCTCATTTCAATAATGCAAATCTACCTGCCAGAACCCATTCAGGAAAAAATAATGGGTTCCAATTTGGAATCGTTGATTTATTCCTCACTTTTTTAGTTTGGATTGATGAAAATTAAAAACCATAATTAATTTATGGTTTTTATAGCAGGAAGGCGGGGCAGTTTTTTTGTGCGGCGAATAACTAAAAAACGGATTGCCAATCCTTCAACAAGGCAACATGCCCGAACTGAGCCGTTTTTGACACATGCCTGTTGTCAGCGGTAATGAAGGTGCAGTCATTGGCGATAGCAAGGGCGTGGTAGCTGGCATCGTAAAAAGACGGGAAGCCCGATTTTTGGTGGCCTGTTTCACACATTTCAATGGCCTTCAAGATACACGGCTTATCCAAGTCAACAAGCCTTAAATTGGCTTTTTGGTAGAGTTCGAGCAACTCATAAGCTTGTTGTGTCGGGAAGTTGTTCACACTGGCAATGGTCAGCACTTCGTAAAGGAACAGGGCGGGAACGATAACTTGATATTTTCTCTTGTTGATTTCCGTCATAAGCTGGATAGCCTGTTCCTTGTCGTCTTCCTCTAAAAAAAGCTTATTGAAAACACAGGAGTCTAAAACAACCTTATTTTGCATGTTTCATTTTGTTATCAAGTAATTCTTGCTCTTTCCCTTCCCTGAGCATCCTGACCATTTGTTCAGATGAATACTCGGATTTTACAGGCTTGATGCTGGCAAGCATTTTTAGAAATTTCTGTCCGTTCTCTTCTCGTTCAATTTCTTCAAGCGCATTGGCAATCGCCTTGTTCATTAAGGCCGTTTTTTGGCCTCTTGGGATACGGTCAAGCCGTTCCCTATTTTCTTGGGTAAGGTACAAAGTCATCCTGACCTTGCCTTGTTCCGGTGCTGTTAAGGTAGTCATAATGGTGTCATTAAAAGTTAATAATTTATAGTACCATTATATGACACATATCAAATTGTCAAATTTAAAAAAATCATAGCTCATGAAATTTGTTTTTATTTAAAACGCGGATTCAACTCCGAAGTGCAATTCATTTTTATAAAATTGGAAGGGTCAGCGGGTGTAAAGTTCAAGCTTTCCAATCCGACTAAAGATAAGATCTGCTATCGAATATCAAGCTATACGAAAATATAAAATAAGCTCAGTTGTAGAATCTTATATGAATGCAATTGAAGAGATCATTAACGTTAATGATATTCTTAAAGCTTTTAATGTTGTTGTACGCTCAAATTTGCTTCAAAGTGTTATGGATGAAATAATCAATCAAAGCAAAGTCGAATTTAATTATGACGAAGATGATTAAAGATGCAAGCGGAACACAACCTAATCACCCTGAACAAGACAAAAGCTGACCCAATAGGACAATGTTGAAGGTCAATCCAACATCGTTTAACCTCAATTCACTAATGTTGGCTACCGATTTAGATTTGTTAAAGTAAAAATCAAATTTGCTGCGGTACGGAACATATTTTTAGCGGGGCGACTCGATATTAATTCACCCCGATCCAACCATGTTTAGGGGCGAAACACCAATGAATAGCGCCATCTAAATTTGAGCGACCTGGGTTCAATATCGTTGCCTGCCAATACATGCTTTTGGGATGCCTAAACAGATTTACTTAAGGAGAATTAAACAGTGCGACGACTTAAAAAAGATTCGAGTCAGGCGAAAACAATGTCGTTTCGGTAGGATTCAATATCGTTTAGAGGCAACTCGATTATGTATTTGCCTGGTTTTTTGGGTAATCGGCAATTAAAACACTATTCCCGTATGATAACTGTTGACTTTGTTTAGTCATGATTATAGAATCCACTCAGCTTGAAAATAGTTTTACCGTTATGCTTATCTTTACGAAGTTGTCACCAACTTGCTCGTCCTGCTTATCATAAGTAATTCTTAAATTTCCCAGCGCCACCGCCTATTAAGGCTTACTTACATATCATATTAGGACTAAACAATGACAACTGGTACAGTTAAATGGTTTAACGCAGAGAAAGGTTTTGGTTTCATTCAACAAGAGAATGGCCCAGACGTTTTTGTACATTTTCGTAACATTAACAGCTCAGGCTTTAAATCTTTAGATGAAGGCCAAAAAGTACAGTTTACTGTTACTCAAGGTCAAAAAGGCCCACAAGCAGAAGAAGTTACTATCATCTAATGCTTATAAATCTGTAGCCTTATTTATAAGGCTACAGATTTTTCCGCTAACACCGCTCCACCCTTCACTACAAAATTTCTTAGCGCTTTTAAATATGCTCCGCACGGTCAAAAAATTTGCAAGGGCAAACGTAAAATTCAGCAGACAGGCCATAGATAAGCGAAATCGTTGACTTACGTCTTGATTTATAAATCATCGTTGCCATGAATAGGCAAGGAAATACGAGTTTGATAATAGCTCTTCATCAGTATCGTCTTGTGTGGCACAGCCTTGAAAAGTTATTTTCGCTTTAAATCTCGGTAAAAATTTTCATGAGTGGCAATGGCTTCAAGATAAACCAAGCGCACAGCATCATCAAGCGTATACCCTAAAAGATATAATTGATTTTGGCTCCGAAATTTATAGACATAAAGATTTGCAAGATCACCTTTCTTTTTTTCACCTAACAATGGATTATTCGCTACTTCACTGACCGCACCATCAACTTCATATGCAACATTATGCTGTAGTTTTTTGTATTGTCTGCCAAATCTCGCGGTTTGGAAAATTTGGTAAGTCATATCAATTAATTTGATTTACTACGAGGTACAAAAGGCGTGGATTGATTTCTAGGTTCAGCCATTGAAACTAATGACTCCGCAATAAAACTAACAGGGAGATCGGGATTATCAAGTGCTGCTCGTCCCACTTTTGCCCAAAACTCAATTTGCCCAGCTATCGTTCTATGTTCAGCCAGCGCTTCATTTTTGGCGGCGACATAGAGTTCTTCATCAATTCTTACCGGCATTGTCATTTTAATACTCCAACTGACTACAATTGTAGTAATGATAGAACGATCTATCGAATAGTCAACTAATGAACTTCCTATTATCTTAAAAACCAAAACTTGACCTTACACAGTATCGTTGTATATAAATGTTACAGACCCAAATATTAATCTGTTTATTTCCTAAAATGAAATGGTTTATCAAACCGTTTATTTATCTGCTGTTTGTCATAAAACATTCACATTGGGTCTTTTACACTTAAATTTTCTTGTGCTATGCTAGGCAATATTTTTAAGGTAGCACTCGGGATACGTGCAACTTTTGCAAACAATATCGGCGTTGAGAAAAGAGAATGACTGAATTGAACACAATGGAAACGACAGTGCAAGAAATTATCACTGCACTTAAGGATAAACCAGGCGCATTATTACCTATTTTGCATGCGGTTCAAGATCAATTAGGTTATGTACCGGCCGATAGCGTTCCTGCAATAGCCAAGGGTTTAAATCTGTCCCGTGCAGAAGTACACGGTGTCATTAGTTTCTATCACTATTTTCGTGATACTGCTCCAGGTAAACAAACCATTCACTTATGTCGTGCAGAATCTTGCCAAGCCATGGGCGGCAAAGAATTAGAAGCGCATGTTAAACAATCGCTAGGCATTGATTATCATGAAACAACTGCAGATGGTAAGTTCTCTTTAGAACCTGTGTATTGTTTAGGCAACTGTGCCTGTTCGCCGGCTATACAAATTGATCATGATATTTATGGTCGCGTCACAGCCGATAGTTTTGAAAGCATCATCAATCAAGCCGAGGAAATTGCATGAGCATCACCATTTTCGTCCCATGCGACTCTACTGCAGTTTCAATCGGTGCTGATCGGGTAGCTAAAGCGATTAGTCAAGAAGCCCAAAAACGCAACATTACCATTAACCTAGTTCGCAATGGCTCACGGGGACTTTACTGGCTAGAACCGATGGTTGAAGTAGTAACCGAGGCAGGCCGAGTCGCTTATGGCCCTGTAGAAGTAAAAGATGTCACTAGCCTATTTGACGCCAACTTTGTTAATGGCGCAGCTCACCCACTCTATCTTGGTTTAACCGAAGAAATAGAGTATCTAAAAAAACAACAACGTTTAACCTTTGCACGCATCGGCATAACAGACCCCATCAGTTTAGAAGACTACATTAGTCACGATGGTTACCAAGGTTTAAGCAACGCGCTTAAATTATCGCAAGCTGACATCGTTAAAGCCGTGACTGACTCTGGTTTACGAGGTCGTGGTGGCGCTGCATTCCCAACTGGCATCAAATGGAACACCGTTCTTAACACCCCATCTGAACAAAAATATATTATTTGTAACGCTGACGAAGGCGACTCGGGTACATTCTCTGACAGAATGGTCATGGAAAGCGATCCTTTTGTGTTAATAGAAGGTATGACTATCGCCGGTATCGCTGTGGGTGCGACTCAAGGCTATATTTATCTACGTGTAGAATACCCTCACGCACACAAAGCCTTAAATACTGCGATTGAAAAAGCCTATGCAGCAGGGTATTTGGGCGACAATATTCAAGGTAGTGATAAAACTTTTAACTTGGAAGTGCGTTTAGGCGCTGGCGCTTATGTTTGTGGTGAAGAAACTTCTCTAATGGAAAGTTTAGAAGGCAAACGTGGCTTAGTGCGCTTTAAACCCCCCTTACCTGCCATTAGTGGCTTATTCGGTAAACCTACCGTCGTTAACAACGTTATATCTTTAGCCTCTGTGCCCATCATATTAGATAAAGGCGGTGATTATTACCGTGACTTTGGTATGGGTCGATCACGCGGCACTCTGCCTCTGCAATTGGCTGGAAATCTAAAGAATACCGGCTTAGTTGAAGTTGCTTTTGGGTTGACCTTGCGTGAATTGTTATACGATTTTGGTGGTGGCTCAGCAACTGGTCGTCCCATCAAAGCGGTACAAGTTGGCGGCCCATTAGGTTCATATTTACCTGAATCTCAATTTGATACGCCTTTAGACTATGAAGCTTTTGCTGCGAATTGGACAGTATTAGGTCATGGTGGTGTGGTCGCCTTTGATGACACGGCCAACATGGCTGAATTAGCGCGTTATAACATGGAGTTTTGTGCAGTAGAATCTTGTGGAAAATGTACCCCTTGCAGAATAGGCTCAACGCGTGGCTATGAAGTGATGGATGAGATTATTGCTGGACAAGCACTTGATAAAAATATCCCTTTATTACGTGACCTTTGCAATACCTTATTAAACGGATCACTCTGTGCATTGGGTGGTATGACGCCTTATCCTGTATTAAGTGCTTTAAATCATTTCCCGAAAGACTTCGGCATAGATGATGAAGCTAACTCAGCCGTATAAAGACCCGAGGAATTAATGATGAGTATCAATAAAGATAAAGATTTTGGCACCCCTGCAAGCCCCTCAACCAAGTTAGTTAATTTAGAGATCGATGGCTTTAAAGTCAGCGTTCCTGAAGGCACCTCCATCATGCGAGCGGCCTCTTCTATCGGTATTGATATCCCAAAACTCTGCGCGACTGATAGCGTAGAACCTTTTGGCTCTTGTCGGCTTTGTATTGTTCAAATTGAAGGTGGTCGCGGTATGCCAGCTTCTTGTACCACACCTTGTGGTGAAGGTTTAAAAGTCTCAACACAAAGTCAAAAATTAGCCGAAGTACGCCGTGGCGTTATGGAGCTATACATTTCTGATCACCCTTTAGATTGTTTAACTTGTTCGGCAAACGGTGATTGTGAATTACAAGATATGGCCGGAGCAGTCGGTTTACGCGAAGTACGTTATAACCCTGTTGAAACGCACTTACAGGCTGTAAAAGACGAGAGTAACCCTTATTTCAGTTTTGACCCGAGTAAATGTATTGTTTGTTCACGTTGCGTAAGGGCCTGTGAAGAAACTCAAGGCACTTTCGCGTTAACAATTGATGGTCGTGGCTTTGACTCTAAAGTATCGCCAGGCCAAAACGAAGACTTCATGGATTCTGAATGTGTTTCGTGTGGTGCTTGTGTACAAGCCTGCCCTACTGCCACTTTAATGGAAAAATCTGTTATTGATCATGGTCAACCTGAACATGCTATTGTGACTACCTGTGCATACTGTGGTGTAGGTTGTTCATTTAGAGCAGAAATGAAAGGTGAACAAGTCATTCGTATGGTACCTAACAAAAATGGTCAAGCGAACCACGGTCATTCCTGTGTTAAAGGTCGATTTGCATTTGGCTATGCAACCCATAAAGATCGTATTACTAAACCGATGATTCGAGCCAGCATTAAAGACGCGTGGCAAGAAGTGAGTTGGGAAGAAGCCATTAATCATGCGGCTTCAGAATTAAAACGCATCCAAACACAATATGGCAAAGATGCTATTGGTGGCATCACTTCATCGCGTTGTACTAACGAAGAAGTTTACGTTATGCAAAAACTGATTCGCGCTGGCTTTGGTAATAATAACGTAGATACCTGCGCACGAGTATGTCACTCACCAACAGGTTACGGTTTAAAACAAACCTTTGGTGAATCATCAGGTACGCAAGACTTTGATTCCGTGATGCAAGCTGACGTTATCATTGTGATTGGTGCTAACCCAACTGATGGTCACCCTGTTTTTGGTTCACAAATGAAAAAACGCTTACGTCAAGGCGCTAAGCTGATCGTTGTTGATCCACGTGAGATAGATTTAGTTAAAAACTCACCACATGTTACAGCTAATTATCATTTAAAACTGCGTCCTAGTACGAACGTTGCCGTTATTAATGCCTTTGCGCATGTGATTGTTTCAGAAAATCTAGTCGATGAAGCGTTTGTTAATGAGCGTTGTGATGTCGCGTCATTTAATAAATGGCGTACCTTTGTTGCTGATACTCGCCATTCTCCAGAAAACACAGAATCTATTACGGGTATTCCTGCTGCAGACTTAAGAGCTGCGGCAAGATTGTATGCAACTGCTAACAACTCGGCTATCTATTATGGTCTAGGAGTAACAGAACATAGCCAAGGTTCTACTATGGTTATTGGTATTGCAAACTTAGCGATGGCAACAGGTAATTTAGGTCGCGTGGGTGTGGGTGTAAATCCATTACGCGGTCAAAACAACGTACAAGGTTCTTGTGACATGGGTTCTTTCCCGCACGAGTTCCCTGGCTATCGTCACGTGTCTGATGTAGATACTCACAACTTATTTGAAGGTGCATGGAATGCAGAACTCAGTTCTGAACCCGGCTTACGTATCCCTAACATGTTTGATGCAGCCTTAGATAAAAGCTTTATGGGTCTTTACTGTGCCGGTGAAGATATTGCTCAATCTGACCCAGATATTCAACATGTTCACTCGGCTTTACGGGCGATGGAATGTGTTATCGTGCAAGATATCTTCTTAAACGAAACGGCTAAATTCGCGCATGTATTTTTACCAGGTGCTTCATTCCTAGAAAAAACCGGTACGTTTACTAACGCAGAACGTCGTATTTCACCCGTTCGTAAGGTCATGACGCCTTTAGCAGGCTATGCAGATTGGGAAGTGACCCAAATGCTATCTAATGCTTTAGGTTATCCCATGAACTATGCTCATCCATCAGAAATTATGGCTGAGATTGCTAGCTTAACACCTACTTTTACCGGTGTTAGCTATGACAAGATTGATGAATTGGGTAGTATTCAATGGCCTTGCTATGATGAAGACTCAACAGGCACGCCGATTATGCACGAAGACACCTTTATGCGTGATAACGGCAAAGGCTTATTCATGTTAACTGAGTTTGTAGCAACCAGTGAACGCGTTAATGGTAAATACCCATTAATTCTAACCACTGGCCGTATATTGTCACAATACAACGTAGGTGCTCAAACTCGTCGTACTGAAAACAACGCATGGCACTCTGAAGATGTATTAGAAATTCATCCACATGACGCAGAAGATCGCGGCATTAACACTCATGATTGGGTAGGCATTAAGAGTCGTACTGGTGAAACTGTATTACGTGCAGTAGTAACAGATAGAGTTCAACCAGGGGTTGTCTATACCACTTTCCATTTCCCAGAATCGGGTGCAAACGTTATTACAACGGATAACTCAGACTGGGCGACTAATTGCCCTGAGTATAAAGTAACGGCGGTACAAATCAGTAAAGTCAATCAAACGTCTGAATGGCAAGCTAATTACCAAGAGTTTACGGACACTCAGCTCGAGTTATTGGAACAAGGCATTATCAATGGCTAATGGCCTAGCCATTACTAAATACATTGCTAATACATGCACCGTTCAACTCAAAACAGTTGAACGGTGAATTAAATCATGGATGAGGTCATATTAGATCTGGGCTGGCCTAGTTATCAAGAAGTAACAGTAGACCGCTGGAAGGGTATTCAACATACCAGTGAATTGGACTATATTGCAGAAGAAGTCCCTATTTCTCTAATATACAATGGCATGCCGCATGTGGTTATGTTGGCAACGCCTACGAATCTCGAAGAGTTCGCTCTAGGTTTTAGTATTACCGAAGGTATTATTAAAAACCCAATCGAAATGTTATCCACGCGCGTTTATAACCGTTCTAACGGTATTGAAGTGCATATTAAAATTCCTGAAGAACGCTTTCAGTGTATGGCGGATAAAGGTAGAAATCTAACGGGTAGGACAGGCTGTGGTTTGTGTGGAGCAAGTACTTTAAAACAGGCTATTCGTAAACCTGGGGAAGTTATCGGTGATTTAAGCGTTAAATCTTCTGATTTAAATAAAGCGTTAATTGAGCTTAATAATTACCAAAAACTTAATGGAATAACAGGCGCAGTCCATGCTGCCGCTTGGGTGATACCCGGAGAAGGTATCATTGATATAAGAGAAGATGTTGGTAGACATAATGCTCTTGATAAATTAATCGGTTTTTTATTACGAACCGAAAAGGATTTAGCCAATGGCTTTGTCGTCGTTACCAGTCGGGCAAGTTTTGAAATGGTGCAAAAAACAGCCTGGGTGGGCATTAACCTACTGGCTGCAATCTCTGCACCCACCGGTTTAGCCATTAGGTTAGCTAAAGAAACGAATTTAACCTTAATTGGTTTTGCTAGGGGGGATCAGCATGTGGTATACACTCACCCTCATCGCTTAACCCACAACAACACTGTATTATGAGCAATAAAACTGAAACCCTTATTAGAATGGCCAATGATATTGGTAATTTTTTTAATGCTGAAAGCGATAAAGAATTGGCTGCCAATGGCATTAAAAATCACATTAAAAGGACTTGGGACCCAAGAATGCGTAACGCCATCATTAGCTATAACAAAGAAGATGGTTCAAAATTAAGTGACCTTGTAAAAATCGCAATTACAAAACTTGGTTAATAGAATCAAAACTCAATAATGACTCACCCTGCAAAAACCAACCAAAGTTTATCTTGGACATTATTATTTGCAGGGACATTGTTTGTCAGTGCATCATTAATGTTTGTACTGCAACCCCTATTCGGAAAAATCCTCTTACCCTTACTAGGCGGTTCACCTGCGGTTTGGAACACCTGCATGGTGTTTTATCAAACTATCCTATTTTTAGGATACCTGTACGCACACATTATCAGTTCACGCTTTAAACCAACGCGACAAATACAATTACACAGCGTTGTCATATTACTCAGTTTTTTAGCTTTACCCCTAGCCTTACCTGAAAACACAGTACCGCCTACCGAAAGTGACCCTACGTTATGGATAGTATGGACGTTATTGATCGCTATCGGCTTACCTTTATTTGTGGTATCAACTACCTCCCCTTTAATTCAAAAATGGTTTGCTAGTATCAAGCACAGAAATAGTGATGATCCTTATTTTCTGTATGCCGCCAGTAATGCCGGCAGTCTTATTGCGCTGATTAGCTACCCTTTTATCATTGAACCGCACATGGATTTAAGCGCCCAAAAAACGGATTGGAGTCTTGGCTACATCTTACTGTGTCTATTAATTGCAGCTTGTGCGACTCTACTTTATAAGAGCAAAGCACAACACACACCCACCGAAGCGATAGCAACACCAGCAGACATTAAACTTAACGTGGGTCAGCAACTGCATTGGTTAGCGTTAGCGTTTGTACCTTCTAGCTTGCTACTGGGCTTGACTAACTTTATTAGTACGGACATTGCCTCGGTACCTTTGCTATGGATTATTCCATTAACGGTGTATTTGCTGTCCTTTATCATCGTATTCTCAACTTGGCACGACGCGATACATCCCATTATCGTAAAAATACAACCGTTTATATTAATTCCGTTTATCACCTATGCTTTTATAAATCCAGCCGATTTACCTTATTGGATGTATTTAATCCTGCACGTCATCGCCTTTTTCTTTGCAGTGATGGTGTGTCATGGTGAATTATCAAAACACAGACCCAGCACGCAATACTTAACGCAATTTTATTTAATCATGTCCTTTGGTGGCATGTTAGGTGGTATGTTTAATACCTTTGTTGCCCCGTTTATCTTTAATGGCATCTATGAATATCCGTTAATGATTATTGCGGCACTGTTATTGCGCCCTTGGTCAACAACCCCATCTCTCAAGAGTGCATTATTACAATTAATATGGCCTGCTTCATTAATCGTCATCGGCCTTATTCTTTATGCAAGCATCTCTGACTTACTGCAATATTTTGATATTATCGTTATCAGCCTCATTGTCCTGACGATCATCAGTTTCTTATTGAGATCAAAACCGATTACTTTTGCTTTTAGTACAGGTGCTATTATTTTCTTAGCGTTAGGCTTACACGGCCTGTCATCACACACACTTTATCAAGAACGCACCTTTTTTGGGGTCTTAGCGGTTCGTGAAAGCGTACTAACTGATGAAAAAGGCCAAGATGAAACCTATCATGAACTTTTCCACGGCACCACTAAACACGGCGCACAACGTTTACCAGAAGATTTACAAAAAACGCCGTTAACTTATTACAGTCGCCCTGGGCCTATGGGACAACTCTTTAAAGAGTTTGATGCTAAAAATCAAAACTGGAATATTGGCGTTGTGGGTTTAGGTGCAGGTGCTTTGACGTGTTATGCAAAAGAATCTCAACAATGGACACTGTACGAAATTGATCCTTTAGTTGTGGATATAGCCAGTAGGCCGGAATATTTCACTTATATGAAGCTGTGTGCGCATCAATCAACCATGCGTATTGGTGACGCTCGTTTATCAATTGACAAAGAGCTAGATGGACACTTTGATTTATTAATCATGGATGCTTTTAGTTCAGACTCTGTGCCCACCCATTTAATCACCAAAGAAGCGTTAGACATTTACTTTAAAAAGTTAAAGCCCAACGGCATTCTGGCATTCCATATTACTAATCGACATTTAGCCTTAAAAAAAGTGCTATCAATCCATGCTGAACAAATGCATCTTGCCGCGCTTATTCAGGAATATAAACCCCAAAATCCACCGCCTTTAGTGGTTGCAACAGATTGGGTGGTTATGGCTAAAAAATCCGATACTTTATCGCCACTTAGTCTAAGCCAATTAGGTAACTGGGAAAAAATGCCCTTATATTTTGATATGAAAGCCTGGACTGATGACTTCACTAATATCGTTAGTATTTGGAAATAGATGGCTATGCAAGCGATATGCCATTATAATGGTGTCTGTTAGTCGATAGTCTTGCCAAAAATGCAAACTTGTCTAATAAGTTTTGCATCTTAATCAGCACTTCTCAGAAATTCCATTCGTTATTTTCCTATTTGTGCCCGGTCTGATTTGCAATAAAATTTTTTAATCCAATTTATTGAGGATGCAACATGGCAACAGGTACTGTTAAATGGTTTAACGAATCTAAAGGATTCGGTTTTATTTCACCAAGTGATGGTAGTGCAGATGTATTCGTACATTTTTCTGCAATTGCTAGTGAAGGTGGTTTCCGCACTTTAGCTGAAGGTCAAGCTGTTAAATATGACGTTGAATCAGGCGCGAAAGGCCCACAAGCCTCAAACGTAACGACAGCATAATTCATTTGCTTTCTAACACCCAATTCCAATCATATCGAATGGAATTGGGGCATAGTCGGATAACCCGACCCCTCTCTTCCCCCATTATTTAGGATATGTCTTTTGAAACGACTTTTTGTAGGAAACTTACCTAGCGACGCCACTGAATCTTCTGTAGAAGAATTATTTTCAGAGTATGGCAAAGTCCGCTCCATTCAACTCGTCGCTGATATTTTCAGCGGTAAATGTCGAGGATTCGGTTTTGTAGGCATGGAAGGCCACGAAGCCAGAGCAGCAATAGCAGCACTTGATGGCAACTTGTACTGCGGAAAACCTTTAAAGGTTAAATTTGAAGAAGCAGCACCCGGCGGCAGAGGCGGCAGACGCTAATTAAAATGCTTTGGGGCGACTGTTAGGTCGCCCTCCTTAACGCCATGTAAATCCTTTATACCCCGCTTTCATCCAACATTACTGATTTACCGTCGCCATCATAAAATCTTTAGAATACCCCAACTAAATCATTAGGCTCTTTTCCAAAGCCAAACACCCAAACCTATAACACTTACTACAAACAAAACAATTAAAATAGGATTGTCATACAAAGTTTCAATAAATCCACCCAGCCCTTGTGCTGTTTTTTGATAATACGGCCCCATATACTCCTCCTCGATAGTTATTAATGGTATGCGTCCAACCGTCCCATCTAGTTAAACCTGGACAAAACCATCATGCTTAGTCTTTTTCTCAGGAGATAAGTTGATGAGCCTACCGAGTAAGTGGATTACCCACATAGAAAACTGGCAGCGTAGTGGTTTAAAGCAA
>CAIQNQ010000148.1 GCA_903873165.1 uncultured Methylococcaceae bacterium
ACTCACTTTATTAGCCGATGGTGAGTTTCATTCTGGGACAGAATTAGCAGAATTATTGGGTGTTAGTCGTTCTGCTATTTGTAAGCAATTAAACGGCTTAGCTGTTTTAGGCTTACAACATGCGGCGGTCAGTGGTAAAGGCTATCGTTTAGAAAGAGCCTTAGAGTTACTGGAACATTCTAAAATTATCGCGTCAATTTCTGCAGAAAATCATCCCTTTCTTACCCATTTAGAAGTTCACGACACTTTGCCCTCAACCAATAGTTATTTAGCAGAACTGGCTCAAAATAATGTGGCCTCTGGGTTTGCATGTTTTGCAGAGCATCAAACCGCAGGGAAGGGCAGACGCGGACGGCAATGGATATCACCTTATGGCTGTAACTTATATTTGTCGGTGTTATGGCGATTTCAACAAGGGGGTATTGCCAGTACATCCGGTCTAAGTTTAGCAATTGGGGTGGCGGTTATTCGAGTATTAAAATCTCAAGGTTTTGTCGATGTTGGCTTAAAGTGGCCGAATGATATTTACAGTCGTGGTAAAAAACTGGGTGGCATTCTGATTGAAGTATCAGGAGAAACGGATGGACCCTGTTCGGTAGTGGTTGGTTTAGGGTTAAATTTATATTTAAGTGACAACCAAGGCCAAGAAATCACCCAAGATTGGACGGACTTAACTAAGTTAACTGATGGAAATCCCTTAGCCAGAAATGTCTTAGCGGGAGCCGTCTTAAATGAATTGATAACGATTCTAAACGACTACGAGCAAGGTGGAATATCCCCATATTTAGCAGAATGGCGGTGTTATGACTGTTTAAAAGGGTTACCTGCTGTTTTGTATGTGGGTCAGCACGTGATAGAAGGCATGGTTGAAGGCATTAATGAGCAAGGCTTATTATTACTTAAGAAAGCCGATGGCAGCCTACAGGCTTATGCTTCGGGTGAAGTCAGTTTTAGTAAGACGACTTTATGAAATTACTCATTGATAGTGGTAACAGTCGTTTAAAGTGGGCGTTATTAGATGCAGAAGGTCACTTAACTACGTTTGCAATTATTAATCAGAATCTTACTAGGACTCAGTTGATAGCAGAGTGGTCAGCTTATTTGCCACCTGAACTCGTTTTGATATCTAGCGTTGCTAGCAATACATTACTTTCTTTGCTTACCGAGGTTATTACTGATCTCTGGCCTAATGTGCAAATTAGCGTTGTTAAAACTCAAGCACAGGCTTATGGGGTAAGTAATGCTTATAAAGAAGCTAATAGATTAGGCGTTGATCGCTGGATAGCTTTAATTGCAGCGCATCATTATTTTCCGGGAGCTGCTTGTATTGTTGATTGTGGTACGGCAATTACTGTTGATGTAATTAATGTTGATGGAACGCATCAAGGTGGCTTAATTAGTCCGGGTTTAGTGTTAATGAAAAAAACCTTAGCACAAGATACGGCTAGTTTGCCCTATGCCCCAACTTCATTTCCGGTGGGCTTAGCCAATACGACTGAGGCGGGCATTTATAATGGCACTTTGTATGCTGCAGTCGGTTTAATTGAAAGGGTTTTAAGACAACAACCTACGGAAACGAAATTAATTATGACTGGAGGTGATGCAGAACTGATTGCTGCCCAGTTAACCATTCCACTTGTCATAGATGCTAATTTAGTCTTTAAAGGCTTAGCTATCATAGCTAAGTAAAGAGGGGGACTAAATAATTACAGATGTATTCTTAAAGGTATAATGTCGGTTTTATAGTTATTCAGTATCAACACGGCTTTTCGTGTGAGTAGGGAGTTATTAATTTGTTAAATAAAGGGTTTTTAAAAACACTGCTTTGGGTAGGAGCAGCTCTAATCAGTGTGTTAATTTTGCTAGCAGTCTTTATACGGTATCAAGGTTTTCAATATTGGACCGCCTATACCGATACCGGTTTTGCCCATGAATTACCTTTAGAAACCGCTTACCCCATTACTCCAGAAAATCGGCAAACAGCCTGTAACAGTGGCGATTTTAAAGTACTGACGTTTAATGTTGAATACGGTTCAGAATTAATAGAAAGTATGGCGGCTCGATTTAACAAGGGTAGTACAGGAGGTGCTTTGCCTTGGTCGGTTCGAGCACCCGAAATTCGTGAACGTATTAAAAGTTATGAGCCTGATTTGATAGGTTTTCAAGAAACTCACACCGATAAAGACATTGCGACTATTTTGTCTGTTGCAGGCTATAGTTTATCGAGTTATCACCAAGGTAGTTTTGAGTATGGTGATGCAGCTCTCGCATATAAAGCCTCGCGTTTTGAAGTCTTAGATAATGGTCAGTTGTGGTTAGGCCCTAATCCTGAACTACCCATGAGCTTTGGCTTTAAACCCTTAGCGATGCTTCGGTATGTGAATTGGGCAGTTTTAAAGGAAAAATCCACTGGCTTCACTTTTATATTTGTGAACACCCATTTTGATAATGCCGGTGGTAATAAAGATCCCAGCGCAATCTTATTTTATGAGCGCATTACCCAATTGGCTAAAGGCTTACCAATGATAGTCACCGGGGATTTTAATACCACCGGTGATAGTGAGCGCTATCGAAAAATTATTGGTGCTGATAAGCCTGAGCAATTATTGCAAAATGCTTATGTATTGGCAGGGCAACCTAAAGTCGCTCTTGAGTTGCACCCTGATAAACGTATTGATCACCTATTTGTGGGCGGGCCTTGTCAAGCGAAGGCCGAGCATTGGCTGATTGATCCCCAGCCGTTAAAAAATGGTGAGCGGATGTCCGATCATTTACCAATTTTGGCTAATGTACGGTTTAATCCTTAAGATTTTTTGAGATTTTCTGGCAATTTGAATTGCCAGAAGGCAGGCTTAAATTCTATGGATTGTCCTTCAACGACGCGTTAACGAGTGCTTATTTTTTCCCGCTATAAGTGGATACCAAATTTGTATGTTTAACCCGCTATGGCCGCTTTTATTGAGCGCAAAATATCCTCGTTAACATTAACCGGAATAAGCTTTATTTGCGGATTGCGATTTGCAAATACTCGAAATATCTCATCTCCAAAACCCTGACCTATTAAACTGACACCTTGAAAATCAAGTATGACAGTCTTAAATTTCTCAACGCGGTTGAGTATCCCCGACATTCCGCACCCCTACCTAAATGTAAAATTGATTTAAACTTTATCATTTATAATTTATCTATTTGTTGAAAAATGAACACAGAATCCTCGCATTACAATAGTTACAACTTGGATCATTTGGGCCTTATCGCAGGCA